>NZ_JBWQTU010000018.1:0-62986 GCF_056619925.1 Halalkalibacter sp. HAAS-P013 | reverse complement strand
CAGAATGCTCAAGGCGCTGAAGAGCTTTTGGTCCGAAGGAGCAACATCTTCCTCGAATAGGCCGATGGTTACAACATGAGTAAGCTTCTCGAAATACTCCATGTCCCCCTGTGAGACGAGTTTCTTTTTTTCGTAAACTTCACAGAGTGCTTCTAAGAAAAGCATCGTGCCTTCCTTGTAGAAGAAAAGAAGTGAGTCCGAACCCTTTCTCTTCGTAATACAACGTGAATTACTTCTAAGAATAACTCCATGAATGATCATCCCCGTAGAAGAGAAAGGGTGAGCCAGGACGTTGCCAGGCGGGAACGCACCGCATAGAAATAGGAGAGACGGACATACGCTGCATAATGGTAGAGCGCCTGAAGGAGCAACATCTTCTTTGAATGAGCCGATGGTTGCTACATGAATCACTTCTCTGAAAAAACATCATGTCCCCCCCTGTGAGACGAGCTGTTTCTCTTCGTAAAACAACGTGAGAAACGTCGAAGAAAAAACATCATGCCTAATCGCCCCCGTAGAAGAGAAATAGCGAGCCAGGACGTTGCCAGGCAGGACACGCTGCGCATGGAAATAGGAGAGACGACATACGCTGCATAATAGTAGTGCGCCCGAAGGAACAGCATCTTCATTGAATAAGCCGATGGCTACAACATGAAAAGACATCTTGAAAAACATCATGTCCCCCCTGTGAGACGAGCTTCTTTTTTTCGTAAACTTCACAGAGTACTTCTATGAAAAGTATCGTGCCTTCCTTGTAGAAGAAAAGGAGTGGGCGTAGGGAATCAGCACAGAAAATAACCATCCAAAAGTTAACGACAAATTAACATTCCGACAGAAAAAAAAGAGTTTCGCCAGCAAATAGACTAGTTTGGACAGCAAAATCCTCACTACTTGCTCACAAAATATCCTCCCAAGAATGTTTAACCAACCCTCAACTAGGTTATAGACCTCTAAAGGTAGAGACTTTCTCTACTACTTACATTAAAGGAGGACGATAACATGCCACTTGTAAAAGAACTCCGACAATTTAAAAATCAATCATGTAATGAAGGCTACTTAACCATTTACTTAAGCACAGATCAAACAAGCAATGATCAACAAAGAGGTGAATGGAAAATCCGATTGAAAAATGGACTGAAAAAAATAGAAGAATATATTGAAGCAGATGACAAAGCAAATATAAAGGCATATAAACAAGTTAAGAAAAAAGCAACTGAAGCGATTTATGCAATACAAACAGAATTACCTAAGAGCATTGTTATAATTGCATCACCAAAAGGAGATTTCTTTCTGAGAAAACTTCAAGTCCCTGTAGAGAATCGCTTTTATTGGGAGAAGAAACCAAAGATTGGACAACTTGAGCGACTTAGCAAAGAATATCCGACAGAAGGGATACTCTTTATTCAAAAAGAGGATGTTTTTATGATAGAGACAAGCTTAGGGGAGGTAAACATCGAAAGACTATATGATTTAGAAATAGAGAAGGAGGATTGGAAGCTATACGAAGGACTAGCGGCAAGTGAACGGATGGCAAAGCATGCAAACCATCGAGATAAATATGAACAACGGTTTGAAGCAAATCAACAGCGCGCATTTAAAGAACTAGCAAATAGGATTCAGAAAGAAGCAGAAAGAAACCAGTGGTCTACGATTTATTTAGTCGGAGAGCCAGGATTGACAACGGAATTTGAGAAGCAATTACTTTTTCCAGCTGTAAGGAAAATAGATAAAAATTATAAGAAATTTTCTTCGAAAGAGATCGTTGGACAAGTTCTTGCATCATAGATTAACTAATAGTTAAATTTTTACACTTAGAAGAAGACACTGAGGAAGGGAAATCTGACCTTCTTCAGTGTCTTTATTAATTTAATTAGAGATATTTATTTCCAAAAATCACCAAAATAATGAGTGGATTATTGCGGTTTTATCTAATAATAAAAGGTTATCAACTAAGTCTACCTGGTTATACTATTACTAAGTCATACATATTGCACTTTTTGAATTGAGCGCATATAATATTTATAAAGTCAAAGATAGTCAAAGTCAAAAGTTGAAGGGAGGGCAAAGCTTGAGAAATATATCTGACATCATTGAAGACTACTTAAAAGCTACTATTAGAAACAGTGGGGATGATCCGTTGGAAATTAAGCGAAGTGAAATTGCTAAGAAGTTTCAATGTGTCCCTTCACAAATTAATTATGTTATTCAGACGAGGTTTACGTTAGAAAAAGGATATCAAGTGGAAAGTAAAAGAGGTGGCGGAGGGTATATTCGTATAATGAAAGTTAGTCCCCATGATCATCTTGATCTATTTGACCAGATGATTAAAATCGTTGGAAGAAATATTGATCAACATACAGCAGAGAACATCATTATCCGGCTATATGATGAAAAGGCTATTACGAAAAGAGAAGCAAATTTAATGATCAGTGTAATGGATCGAACGTTATATAATGCAAATATTAATCATCGGGATGAAGTACGAGCAAACATTTTAATTGCGATGCTTGAAACATTAAAATATAAAGAATTGTCATAGGGGGGAGGAAATTTCATGCTTTGTCAGGAATGTAATAAAAGGAAAGCGAGTTTGCACTTTGCCAAAATAATAAATGGTGAAAAGACTGAGTTTCACATTTGTGAACAATGCGCAAAGGAAAAAGGAGAATACTTCCCAGGTGGAAATAGTTTCTCTATTCATCAGCTATTATCCGGTTTGTTACACTTTGAACAACCTGTAAAAGCAGAGGCGCAGGAAATAAAGCCATCATGTGAGAAGTGCGGGATGACGTATGAACAATTTACTAAAGTTGGAAGGTTTGGCTGCGCAAATTGTTATAAGAGCTTTGAATCTAAATTGGATCCGATCTTAAAACGGGTGCACAGCGGCAATCATACCCATGCTGGGAAGCTTCCAGAAAGAATTGGTGGAGGGATTCAATTACAACGTCAGATTGAATCATTAAAAACCGAGTTGAAAGGCTTAATTGACCAAGAAGAGTTTGAAAAGGCTGCTGAGTTGAGAGATGAAATTCGGTTGTTAGAAAAACAAAAGAATGAGCACAAGGAGGGCTGATTTGATGTCACTCCAACAATTTATTTCAGAAGCTTTAAGTCCTTGGATGAAAAAAGATGGTCCAGATTCGGATATTGTCCTTAGTAGCCGAATAAGATTAGCTAGAAACCTTGAAGAATACAAATTTCCTATACTTGCGTCAATGGAAGAATCTTATGCGACTGCAAAACATATCGGAGAGGCATTAACTCAGGAAGAGTACAGTGAAATTGGTTCGCTTGAGATTTTGCGAATTGACGATATGAAAGCCAATGAAAAGCGAGTACTTGTTGAAAAACATTTAATCAGTCCTAATTTAGCAGATCAGTCAAAGCATGGAGCTGTCCTACTTGATAAAGATGAAGCTGTAAGCGTCATGGTCAATGAGGAGGATCATATTCGGATTCAATGTTTGCTTCCAGGTTTTCAGTTAGGGAATGGGTTAGAGAAAGCCAATCAAATTGATGATTGGATTGAGCAACGTTTAACGTATGCCTTTGATGAGAAAAGAGGCTATTTAACAAGTTGCCCAACAAATGTTGGGACAGGTATACGAGCGTCTGTCATGATGCACTTGCCGGCACTTGCTATGACTCAGCAATTAAATCGAATTTTACCTGCAATTAATCAATTAGGATTAGTTGTTAGAGGAATTTATGGGGAAGGTAGCGAAGCTTTAGGTAACTTATTTCAAATCTCTAACCAGCTCACTCTTGGAAAATCAGAAGAAGATATTGTTGAAGATCTACGTGGAGTAGTCTTGCAGCTAATTCATCAGGAACGATCAGCTAGAGAAAGTCTTTTGGATCAATCGAGATTACAGCTTGAGGACCGAGTACATCGTTCATTTGGTATTTTATCTCATAGTCGAATGATAGAATCAAAAGAAGCGACGCAACGTTTGTCAAACGTTAGGCTGGGTATTGATTTAGGTTTGATTAAGGGTCTATCAGGGAACATCTTAAATGAATTAATGATTTTGACTCAGCCAGGGTTTCTTCAGCAATATGCTGGCGAAGTGTTATCCCCTGAACAGCGGGATGAAAGAAGAGCTACGCTGATTAGGGAAAGGTTAAAATTAGAGGAAGAAACGAACGAATAATCATGGAGGTGGACGTCAATGATGTTTGGACGTTTTACAGAGCGCGCGCAGAAGGTATTAGCATTAGCACAAGAAGAAGCAGTTAGGTTGGGACACAACAATATTGGTACCGAGCATATTTTACTTGGTCTTATTCGTGAAGGGGAAGGAATTGCAGCTAAGGCTCTTCAAGCTCTCGGACTAGGCTCTGAAAAAATTCAAAAAGAAGTAGAGTCATTAATTGGAAAAGGGCAAGAAGGATCTAAGACGATTCATTATACTCCTAGAGCGAAGAAAGTCATTGAGCTTTCGATGGATGAAGCACGTAAATTAGGTCACTCTTATGTTGGGACCGAGCATATTTTACTTGGCCTTATTCGAGAAGGAGAAGGTGTTGCGGCTCGTGTTTTAAATAACTTAGGGGTGAGTTTAAATAAAGCTCGTCAACAAGTGTTGCAATTACTTGGAAGCAATGAAGTTGGAAACTCTTCTGGCCAGAGTACAGGGGCAACAAATGCAAACACTCCGACACTTGACAGTTTAGCACGTGATTTAACAGCGGTAGCAAGAGAAGAGTCGCTAGACCCTGTTATTGGGCGTAGCAAAGAGATTGAAAGAGTTATTCAGGTATTAAGTCGTCGTACAAAGAATAACCCTGTCTTAATTGGGGAGCCAGGTGTAGGTAAGACAGCCATTGCTGAAGGGTTAGCACAAGCAATTATTGCTAATGAAGTACCAGAAACACTTCGTAATAAGCGCGTGATGACACTTGATATGGGAACGGTTGTAGCTGGCACAAAATACCGTGGTGAATTCGAAGATCGTTTGAAAAAGGTAATGGATGAAATTCGTCAAGCAGGAAATGTCATCTTGTTCATTGATGAGCTTCACACATTAATTGGTGCAGGGGGTGCAGAAGGTGCAATTGATGCTTCAAATATATTAAAGCCTTCCCTTGCCCGTGGAGAACTTCAATGTATTGGAGCAACGACACTTGATGAGTACCGTAAATATATTGAAAAAGATGCTGCACTAGAGCGTCGTTTCCAACCGATTCAAGTAAATGAGCCAACACTTGATGAATCAGAGCAAATCTTAAAAGGGCTTCGTGATCGTTACGAGGCACATCATCGTGTAACGATTACAGATGATGCGATTGAAGCTGCGGTTAAATTATCTGATCGCTACATCTCAGATCGTTTCCTTCCAGACAAAGCAATTGATTTGATTGATGAAGCTGGCTCAAAGGTTCGTCTGAAGTCATATACAGCACCACCTAACTTGAAAGAGCTTGAGCAACGTCTTGACGAAACGAGAAAAGAAAAAGATGCCGCTGTTCAAAGTCAAGAATTTGAAAAAGCTGCTTCTTTACGTGATTCTGAGCAACGTTTACGTGAAGAGTTAGAAGAAATGAAGAATGAGTGGAAGAAAAAGCAAGGCCAGGAAGATACAGAAGTAACAGCTGAAGACATTGCACAAGTTGTAGCAAGCTGGACTGGAATTCCTGTATCGAAATTAGCAGAAGAAGAGACGGATCGCTTACTTAAGATGGAGTCCATTCTACATGAACGTGTTATTGGCCAGGAAGAAGCGGTTAAATCGATCTCTAAAGCTGTGCGCCGTGCTCGGGCAGGACTAAAAGATCCTAAGCGTCCAATTGGTTCCTTCATTTTCTTAGGACCAACTGGGGTTGGTAAAACAGAACTAGCAAGAGCTGTTGCTGAGACGCTATTTGGCGATGAGGATTCTGTTATTCGTATTGATATGTCTGAGTACATGGAAAAGCATACGACAAGCCGACTAGTAGGTTCTCCTCCAGGGTATGTTGGACATGATGATGGTGGTCAATTAACTGAAAAAGTTCGTCGTAAGCCATACTCTGTTATTTTACTAGATGAAATTGAAAAAGCTCACCCGGAAGTGTTCAATATCCTGCTTCAAGTGTTAGAAGATGGTCGCTTAACGGATTCAAAAGGAAGAACAGTTGATTTCCGTAATACGGCGATTATTATGACATCAAACGTTGGAGCTAGTGAATTAAAACGTAGCAAGTTCTTAGGATTTGCGACAGAAGGTGATGGTCACGAATATAAAGATATGAAAGGGAAAGTAATGGATGAACTTAAGCGTAGCTTCCGTCCAGAATTCCTTAACCGTATTGATGAACTTATTGTCTTCCACTCACTTGAGAAGAAGCATATTCGTGAAATTATTACATTAATGGCTGCACAATTGAAAACTCGTCTACAGGAACAAGGCATAGACTTTGAGCTTACTGAAGTGGCAAAAGATAAGATTACAGACCTTGGCTATGATCCTGAATATGGTGCGCGTCCATTACGTCGCGCATTGCAAAAACAAGTAGAGGATCGTCTATCTGAAGAGTTGTTAAAAGGGACGATTTCAAAAGGCCAAAAAGCTATTATTGATGTGAAGGATGATGAATTGTTTGTCCAAACAACTGAAACTCGTGAAAATTTACAAGTATAAAATTAATTTTGTTGCATAATTCGTAGGCTCTGATTGAAAAAAGCCGGGGGAGAGTCATAATCCCTCGGCTTTTCATCATATAATAGAATTATAAGAGTGTTTAACAAAGGTGGTACAAATTAATTTATGTAAGAAAACTTTCTATCGCCTTGAGCGATAATGAATATAGGAGTTATTCCTTGTAACTTTAATGAAAAACGCACAAGAAAACTTTTTTCTTCTACTCTGTTACAATAGACGTAATAGGTAGAAGGGAGAAAGAAACATGGCAAAGAAGAAAACAAAGTTCGTCTGCCAAGAGTGTGGATATGAATCAGCAAAATGGATGGGCAAGTGCCCAGGTTGCCAAAGCTGGAACACGATGATTGAGGAATTTGAGCCAAGTGCTAAACAAGCGAGTCGAAGCTATGTTACATCTGCAACAACTGGATCAAAACCACAATCGATCATTTCGGTAAAAAGCGAAACAGAAGCAAGAATCAGCACAACAATGATGGAACTCGATCGGGTGCTTGGTGGGGGAATTGTTCCAGGTTCGCTTGTGCTTGTAGGTGGAGACCCTGGAATTGGAAAGTCAACGCTTTTGCTACAACTATCTTCTAAATTAGCAGAAACGAAGCACAAGGTTTTATATATTTCTGGGGAAGAGTCAGTAAAACAGACGAAATTACGTTCGGAACGGCTAGGTGTCTCTTCTTTTGATTTATACGTTTTGGCCGAGACAGATATCTCCTTTATAGAACGTGCGATAGATGAAGTGAAACCAACACTAGTTATTATTGACTCCATTCAAACAGTCTACCAAGAAGATATTACATCTGCACCAGGGAGTGTGGCGCAAGTTAGAGAATGTACGGCTGCCTTTATGAGAATTGCCAAAACAAGGGGAATTGCTATTTTTATTGTAGGGCATGTTACAAAACAAGGATCAATAGCAGGACCGAAATTGTTAGAACATATGGTTGATTCTGTTCTATATTTTGAGGGAGAACGCCACCATACGTTTCGCATTTTACGGGCCGTGAAAAATCGGTTTGGTTCCACGAATGAAATGGGTATATTTGAAATGAAAGAAACTGGACTAGAAGAAGTTCTTAACCCTTCTGAGATTTTTTTAGAAGAACGGTCACAAGGAGCAGCCGGATCAATTGTTGTTGCTTCTATGGAAGGGACGAGGCCAGTTCTTGTAGAATTACAAGCACTTATATCACCGACGAGCTTTGGAAACCCAAGACGAATGGCTACTGGAGTTGACCATAACCGGGTATCGCTGTTGATGGCTGTACTTGAAAAGAGAGTAGGGCTTTTACTACAAAATCAGGATGCTTATTTAAATGTTGCTGGCGGAATTCGGTTAGATGAACCTGCAATTGATTTGGCTATTGCCCTTAGTATTGCTTCAAGCTTCCGTAATCAAATAACGAGTCCTACAGATGTTGCAATTGGTGAGGTAGGATTAACGGGAGAAATTAGGCGTGTTTCACGAATTGATCAAAGGGTGAATGAGGCAGCCAAATTGGGATTTAAGCGGGCAATTATCCCAGAGAAGAATTTGGGGGGCTGGACGTATCCAAAGGACATTGAAGTCATTGGTGTACCAACATTAGAAAGAGCGTTAGAGGTCGGCTTAGGAGGTTAACAAAAAATGAATGAGGGGAAAAAGCGGCAAACTTTTATCCAAAATGTATTGAAGTTAGTGGCGCCTGGAACTGATTTACGAGCAGGAATTGATAATGTTCTTCGTGCAAAAACGGGAGGTTTGATTGTCATTGGCTATGACAATGCAATGATTCCCATTGTAGACGGTGGATTTTTCATCAATTGTGACTTTTCCCCTGCCTACTTGTATGAACTGGCAAAAATGGATGGGGCCATCATTTTAAGTGAGGATGGAAAACGGATTTTATATGCTAATACGCAATTAGTGCCAAACAATGGCATCACATCGAATGAAACGGGTATACGACACCGTACAGCTGAACGGGTTGCTAAACAAACAGGCAACTTAGTGATTTCGATTTCACAAAGGCGGAACGTGATAACCCTCTATCAGGGAGATCACCGCTATTCTTTAAAAGATATTGGGGTGATTTTGACGAAGGCCAATCAAGCAATTCAGACGCTTGAAAAATATAAAGTCGTTCTAGATCAAGGCATTACCAATTTAGGGGCACTTGAATTTGAACAACTCGTTACCCTTCAGGAAGTGACACAAGTAATTCACAGGGTACAGATGGTTTTAAGAATAAAAAGTGAGATACTAAATTATATTAACGAGCTCGGAAATGAAGGTCGACTAATTACGATGCAGTTAAATGAATTAGTAGCAAATACAGAAAAAGAAGCGATTCATTTAATAAAAGATTATATGAAAAACGATAATCAAAAACCAAGAGAAATTTTAAAAGAACTAACGAAGTTCCAAACGGAAGAGTTATTTGATGAACAAGAAATTGTGAAGGCACTTGGTTATAGCAAAAGCATTAACATTCAAGAGCAAGCTGTTTCACCAAGAGGCTATCGCATCTTACACCGTATCCCGAGACTGCCATCAATCATAATTGAAAATCTAATTGAAAAATATGAGAACTTGTCTAATGTCATGTTTGCAAGTATTAATGAATTAGACGAAGTGGAAGGAATTGGTGAACCGAGGGCAAAGATGATTAAAGATGGGTTAAATCGCATTCAAGAACAATTGTTTGTAGATCGACATATTTAAGCATGACTTGACAAACATAACGTCTTCACTGTATAATTATAAGTTTTCAAAATTGACAATCAATTCGGTGTTTGATACGTTTAAGGAGTACGGAAGAATTTTGAGAATTTATGTGAAATACAGTTTGATAGGTTTCAAAACGGCAATCTTGTCTATAATAATAAAAGGAGGTGAATATGGATGCTAAAGCGAATTGTACAGCTTTTCTTCGTTCTAGTTGGAGGCACTTTGGGTTTTATCTTCATTCCAGAACTTATCCATATATTAAATTTTGGCGAAGTCCCTATTTGGGTTACAAGTTCTTATGCTAGTGCAGTTATCGGTGCTATTATTTTCTTTTTTGCTACGTTTTGGCTGGCTGATTATATCGTGAATCTTATGAAGCTTTTAGAGGAAGCGATTGTACGGGCTCCAGTCACAGATGTTTTGTTTGGTACGATGGGGTTAATTGTTGGTCTAATTGTTGCTTATTTAATTGGTATTCCATTGAACGCCATCAACATTCCGATTGTGAGTACGGTATTACCTATTTTTGTGACGATTTTCGTTGGGTATTTTGGATTCCAAATCGGCTTCAAAAAACGGGATGAGCTTATTAATTTGTTTACATTAACAAGAAATTTAGGCAAGAAAAAAGATGAAGAGGTCGATGTTACGGTAGGCAAGCAATTAAAAATCTTAGATACAAGTGTTATTATTGATGGACGTATTGCAGACATTTGCAAAACCGGTTTCTTAGAAGGAACACTTGTTATTCCTGGATTTGTGTTAGAAGAATTACAACATATAGCCGATTCATCTGACGTATTAAAACGTAATCGAGGACGTCGTGGGCTTGATATTTTAAATAAAATTCAGAAAGAATTACCGATTAATGTAGAAATCTACGAAGGTGACTTTGAAGAAACTTCCGAGGTAGATAGCAAATTAGTCAAATTAGCTAAAGTTTCTTCAGGAATGGTTGTAACAAATGACTTTAATTTAAATAAAGTGTGTGAGTTGCAAGGAGTTGCTGTACTAAATATTAATGATTTAGCAAATGCAGTCAAGCCGGTAGTCTTACCTGGTGAGGAGCTCAAAGTTCAAGTTATTAAAGATGGAAAGGAACAGCATCAAGGTGTTGCCTATCTTGACGATGGCACGATGATCGTCGTAGAGGGTGGACGTGACTTTATTGGAAAGCAAATTGATGTAGTCGTTACAAGTGTGCTGCAAACGAGTGCAGGCCGAATGATTTTTGCCAAGCCTAAATTGCTTGAGAAAGCACTTTAAAGAGTGTTAACCTAGAACAGAAAAAAATGAATTTCATAAGCGCTATACTCTTAATAGAGGATAGCGTTTTTCTTTTTCGCCGATTGTGTACAAGCTATACTAAAACAAACATATGCAATTAAATGGGAGATCATGCTAAAATAAATACGGTTTAAAAAAAGTAATGCCAATATGAGTCGTAAAGATCATTTGATAGTTATAATAAATGATTATTATATATTGCTTTTGATAGGAGAGAATGAAATGGAGTATCGTGTTGTCATCCCTGCGGCTGGACAAGGGAAAAGAATGAAAGCGGGCAAAAACAAGCAATTCCTTGAATTAAGAGGAGAACCGCTTATTGTACATACCATCCGCTTGTTTCAGGAAGATCCGTGGTGTGAACAGGTGATCCTTGTAGCCAATCGAGAAGAGCTTGAAATCATGAATGAGTTAGCTAAGAAAAACTCCCTATCTAAAGTAACAGTAGTAGAAGGTGGAAAAGAACGTCAGCATAGTGTGAGAAAAGGGATTAACGCTATTGAGGGGGATATGATTGTTTTGATCCATGATGGGGCAAGGCCTTTTGTTACTAGGGAGGTCATTCGTTCTCTAGTACAAAAAGCTACTGAGATGGGTGCTGTTACAGTAGCCGTACCAGTTAAAGAGACCATTAAACGCGTCATATCCCAAAGAGTCGTGAATACATTGAAGCGTGAGGAGTTATGGACAATTCAAACACCACAAGCGTTTCAATTAAAGTTAGTAAAAGAAGCACATGAAAAGGCACAAGCTGCTGACATGCTCGGAACCGATGATGCGAGTCTAGTTGAATGGTTAGGGCATGAGGTCGCAATTGTTGAAGGTGATTATCAAAACATTAAGTTAACGACCCCTGACGATTTGTTGTTTGCAGAAGCTATTTTTAAGGAAAGAGAGATGAGAAATTCATGAGAATTGGGCAAGGGTTTGATGTTCATCAGTTAGTAGAAGGAAGACCACTTATACTAGGAGGGATTACGATTCCTTACGAATTAGGCCTTCTTGGGCATTCTGATGCAGATGTCCTGTTACATACAGTTGCAGATGCAGCACTAGGGGCAATTGGTGAAGGAGATATTGGTAAGCACTTTCCTGATACAGACAATGCGTTCAAAGACGCAGACTCTGCTAAACTCCTTACACATGTTTGGGAACTTGTGAAGGGGAAAGGGTACAAATTAGGAAATATCGATTGTACAATTATAGCGCAAAAGCCGAAAATGGCTCCTCACATCGAATCGATGCGAGCTAGAATTGCTGAACTATTAGAAGCGGATGTCAGCCAAGTAAACGTAAAAGCAACGACTACAGAAAAATTAGGGTTTACAGGGAGAGGCGAAGGGATTGCTTCACAGGCAACGATTCTTTTAGCCGAGCAGTCATAAAAAAAGCTTAAGTTGACCAAAGTAGTGATATAGTGATATAGGTAATTAACATAAGCATGTTAATATGCATAATAGGATGATAGAAATGGAAGGTGTTTATTATGGGAAGTGACGTTCGCGTTCGTTTTGCCCCTAGTCCAACTGGACATTTACATATTGGCGGTGCTCGTTCTGCCTTATTTAATTATTTGTTTGCGAAAAGTCAGGGTGGGAAATTTATTTTACGTATTGAAGATACCGATCAAGCTCGGAATGTCGATCAAGCAAAAGAGAAACTATTACATAGTTTAAAATGGCTTGGAATGGATTGGGATGAGAGTATTGATGTAGGTGGAGAATATGGCCCGTATAGTTGTATGGAACGTGTAGGACTGTACAAAGAGTATCTCGAGCACCTTCTTAAAGAAGGAAAAGCATACTATTGTTATATGACGGAGGAAGAGTTAGAGGCAGAGCGTGAAGAGCAAAAAGCACGTGGGGAGTTACCTAAATATAGTGGTCGTGATCGAGACCTAACCGAAGAGCAACGTAAAGAATATGAAGCAAAAGGTCTTAAACCGGTTGTGCGTTTCCGTGTACCAGAAGGAAAGCTTATTCAAATTCAAGATGCGGTTCGGGGCGATGTGACGTTTGAATCGGACGGCATTGGTGATTTTGTTATTGCGCGTAAGGATGGCATTCCAATGTATAACTTTGCCGTTGTGATCGATGACCATCTAATGAAAATTTCTCATGTCATTCGTGGAGAAGAGCATTTATCAAATACGCCAAGACAAGTATTGCTTTATGAAGCATTCGGATGGGATGTACCCAAGTTTGCTCATGCATCATTAATCTTAAATCCAGACCGTCAAAAGATGAGTAAACGGGATGAGTCGATTATTCAATTTGTTGAGCAATATAAAGAACTTGGCTACATGCCAGAAGCAATCGTTAATTTCCTTGCTTTATTAGGATGGTCTCCTGTTGGGGAAGAGGAGATTTTCTCTGTAAAAGAGCTAGGAGAACAATTTACATTAGATCGAGTGGCAAAAGCTCCTGCTGTTTTTGATACAGACAAACTAGCTTGGATGAATAATCAATACATTAAAAATGCTGAACTTGATCAGGTCGTTGAGCTTGCGTTGCCACATTTAGTCAAAGCTGGAAAACTGCCAGAAGACATGCCAGACGAACAAAAAGACTGGGCTAAGCGTTTAATTGCTTTGTATCAAGAGCAAATGCAATATGGTGCTGAGATCGTTGAGTTAACAGAACTTTTCTTTAAAACAGAAATTGGGTATAATGAGGAAGCACAAACGGTTTTAGGTGAAGAGCAAGTTCCTGAAGTATTAGCTCAATTAATAAAAGAGTTAGAAACGATTGAAGAGTTTACGGCTAGTAATATTAAGGCTGCTATGAAAGCAACTCAAAAAGCTACTGGTCATAAAGGCAAGAAATTGTTTATGCCGATTCGTGTAGCAACGACAGGGCAAACTCATGGCCGTGACTTACCTGAATCAATGGAGCTTATAGGAAAAGATGTTGTCAATGCACGAATTAAGAGTTTATTAAATAAATAATGTTACCGTGTTGAGAGGGAAAAGTAGAAGTGAGCCATTCCTTGCAGAGAGAACCATCAATGGCTGAGAGTGGTTTAGGGATCTCGCTTTGAACATGCACCCTTGAGTCTCTTTTTGAACGATTCCATTCTAAGTAGGAAAGAGCGAGTTGCTTCGTTACAAGCTAGTAAAGATGAGTAGGTATTGCCTTCTCTAAGCAGAGTGGAACCGCGCATAAAGCGCCTCTGTGCATCTAAGATGCACAGAGGCGCTTTTTATTTGCTATAAGCGTAGCACAGCAGGTTCCCTAAAAGGGGGATGAGAACACATGGGGAAAAAATTTCGCACTTTATTAAATGATGTAGACGTTGTATTTGAACAAGACCCTGCCGCGAGGAGTCGACTTGAAGTGATCTTTACGTACTCGGGTGTTCATGCAATATGGGCACATCGCGTGGCACACTGGCTTTGGAAAAGGAAAATGTATTTCTTAGCTAAGTCCATTTCACAAATTAGTCGTTTTTTTACGGGTATTGAAATTCATCCTGGTGCAGTGATTGGTCAACGCTTGTTTATTGACCATGGAATGGGAGTGGTTATCGGAGAAACATGTGAAATTGGAAATAATGTCACGATCTATCAAGGGGTCACTCTCGGAGGGACAGGAAAAGAAAAAGGGAAGCGGCATCCAACAGTAGAGGATGGTGTCTTGATTGCATCAGGGGCAAAAATACTAGGTTCGTTTACAATTGGAGAAAATGCGCGTATAGGTGCTGGTTCCGTCGTGTTAAAAGAAGTTCCAGCTAATTCTACAGTTGTTGGTATTCCAGGTAAAATTGTCATTCAAGACGGAGTGAAGGTTGAACATGGACTGAATCACCATCTTTTACCCGATCCGATTGCTGATAAATTAAAAGAATTAGAAGATGAAATAAAAGCGTTAAAAGAAGAACGAGAGCAATTGTTAAAGTCATCAACAAGAGATTAGCTATTTGCATACTGTAATAGAAATAAGAAAGAGGGAGTAGATCCAATGTCTATTCATGTTTATAACAGCTTAACAAAAAAGAAAGAACCGTTTATTCCCATTGAAGAAGGGAAAGTAAAGATGTATGTGTGTGGACCGACCGTATATAACTACATTCATATTGGAAATGCGAGACCGCCAATTGTGTATGATATGGTTAGAAAATATTTGGAATACCGTGGTTATGATGTCACGTTTATTTCGAATTTTACAGATGTTGACGATAAAATTATTCGTGCAGCAAGTGAGCTAGGTGAAGATGTATTTCAAGTCGCAAACCGCTTTATTGAAGCATATCACCAAGATACATGTGCACTTGGTGTGAAAGAGGCTGACATTCACCCTCGTGTTACAGAAACAATTCCAGAAATTATTTCATTCATTGACGCGTTAGTTCAAAAGGGATATGCATATGAATCAAGTGGCGATGTGTACTTTAGAACGAGAAAATTTAAGGACTATGGTAAATTATCCTCTCAATCGATTGATGACTTACGATCTGGAGCTCGTATTGAAGTTGATGAAAGAAAAGAAGATGCTCTAGACTTTGTGCTTTGGAAGGCGGCAAAAGAGGGTGAAGTCTCATGGAAGAGTCCTTGGGGTGAGGGAAGGCCAGGGTGGCACATCGAATGTTCTGCTATGGTCAAAAAATATTTAGGTGACACAATAGATATTCACGCAGGTGGGCAAGATTTATCTTTCCCTCATCATGAAAATGAAATTGCTCAATCGGAAGCATTAACAGAAAAAACAATGGCGAATTATTGGCTTCATAACGGTTTTATTAACATAGATAATGAAAAAATGTCGAAATCACTCGGAAATTTTGTTTTGGCAAAAGATATAATTCGACAACATTCAGCAGATGTCGTCCGTTTCTTCATGTTGACGGCTCATTATCGCAGCCCTATTAACTTTAGTGATGAGTTATTAGAGGGGGCAAAAAGTGGACTTGAACGATTGAGGACAGCTGTGTCTAGTTTAGAACATAGGTTAGAAGAATCAGCTGGGTTTGGTGAAAAGGGAGATTGGCTAGAGCGAATCCATGCTTTAAAGGATCGGTTTATTAAAGAGATGGATGATGACTTTAATAGTGCTAATGGAATCTCTGTTCTCTTTGATTTGGCAAAGGAAGCCAATCGTTACCTTCGTGAGGAAAAAACGTCAAAAGAAATATTAGAAGCATTTTTACAGCAATTTAGGGAGTTCGCTGATGTATTAGGTCTTATACTACACTCACAAAAAGAGTTACTGGATGCTGATATTGAAGAGTTAATAGAAAAGCGTAATGAAGCACGTAAACAAAAGGACTTTGCCCTTGCTGATCAAATTCGTGATGAGTTAAAAGAACAAGGGATTGTGCTAGAGGATACAGCTCAAGGTGTTCGCTGGAAACGAGGCTAGTATGAAGATCATTGAAGCAAAGACAGACTTGAAACAGCTCAATGCGCTCGCACTCGCTTACATGGGAGATTCGGTGCTCGATATGTATGTACGCTACTATTTAATTGCACAAGGAAACGTTAGACCGCACCGGCTTCATGTTGAAGCGACGAAATACGTATCAGCTAAGTCGCAGGCGTATATTATGGGCAGGCTATTAGAAGAAGGGTTTTTATCTGAAGATGAGGTAGCTGTGTTTAAACGTGGACGCAATGCCAAATCAGGTTCGGTACCTAAAAACACAGATTTAAACACATATCGTTATTCAACTGGGTTTGAAGCGATGTTAGGCTATCATTATTTTCAAGGCGAACACGATCGTCTCGATGAAATCATTAAAAAAGCTGTTGAAGTTGTTGAAGCAAGATCACGGTTATAGAAAGGAGGAAATAAGATGAGTCATGAATTTATTGTAGGTAAGAACCCGATTATTGAAGCTTTAAAAGCAGGACATTCAATCAATAAAATTTGGATTGCAGAAGGTTCCCAGAAAGGACAAATGACCAAGGTAGTTCAGCTTGCTAAAGAAAATGGCGTATTGATTCAACATGCTCCAAAAAAGAAATTAGCTCAACTTGTGGACACAGATAACCATCAAGGAGTGGTGGCGTCAATTGCTGCCTATGAGTATGCAGAGATGGAGGATTTGTTTCAAGTAGCAGAAAAGCGTGGGGAGGAGCCATTTTTCTTACTGTTAGATGAAGTGGAGGATCCGCATAATCTAGGATCAATTTTACGTACAGCAGATGCTGTTGGTGCTCATGGAGTTATTATTCCAAAACGCCGAGCGGTAGGGCTAACGCAAACGGTAGCGAAATCTTCAACGGGGGCAATTGAATATGTCCCAGTCGTACGTGTGACGAACTTAGCAAGAACAATGGATGACTTAAAGAAACGCGGTCTCTGGTTTGCTGGGACAGATGCAAAAGGAACAGCTGATTATCGTCAAGCGTCATTTGATATGCCTATTGGTCTTGTCATTGGAAGTGAAGGGAAGGGAATTAGCCGTTTAGTTAAAGAGAAATGCGATTTTCTAATTCGGATTCCTATGGTTGGCCATGTTACATCGTTAAATGCTTCAGTTGCTGCTAGTTTGCTCATGTATGAAGTGTACCGGAGACGTCATGAAGTAGGCAGTGAGTAAGATGAAGGATATTTTGCTCGTCGATGGCTATAACATGATTGGGGCCTGGCCTGAGCTTCGCGAGTTAAAAGACAAAGACCTTGGTTTAGCACGAGATCGTCTTGTAGAAATGATGGCTGAGTATCAAGCGTATACAGGTTATCAGGTGAAGGTGATCTTTGATGCACACATGGTTCAGGGGATAGGAAAAAGCTATAAGAACCACCGGATTGATGTATTATATACCCGCAAAAATGAGACAGCCGACGAACGAATCGAAAAGTTGGTTCTTGAATTGAAGCAAATCGATACAACGATTCATGTTGCTACCTCTGATATGGCAGAGCAATCGATGATCTTTGGGAGTGGAGCTTTGCGTAAGTCTGCCAGGGAATTATTAATGGAAATTGAAACGACAGAAAGAGGAATCGACAAAGAAGTCCAAAATACGCAAAAGAAGAAAAATTCGACAAAAATCCCGCTTAGTAAAGAAGTTGCAGAAATTTTTGAAAAATGGCGTCGACAGCGCTGATACGTGGTTGACCGGCTGGAAAACTGTGCTATATAATGGGTCTATAATTTAGACAACAGCCAAGGTCGGAGGGATTGTCGTGAGCATGGACCTTCAAGAAACTAAACTAAAACCAATTTATGACACTGTGGAAGATGATGAATTAGTTATTTTTGTAAGAAATGGAGATAGTGGTGCACTGGAATTTCTAATCAATAAATATAAGAATTTTGTTCGTGCAAAGGCAAGATCTTATTTTTTGATTGGTGCTGATCATGAGGATATTGTCCAAGAAGGAATGATCGGTCTTTACAAAGCAGTCCGTGACTTTAATGGGGACAAGCTCTCTTCCTTTAAGGCCTTTGCTGAACTTTGTATTACAAGACAAATCATTACAGCAATTAAGACAGCAACAAGGCAAAAGCACATTCCCTTAAACTCCTATGTTTCACTGGACAAGCCGTTATACGATGAAGAATCAGATCGTACTTTGTTAGACGTGATATGTGGTACGAGAGTAACCGATCCGGAAGAGTTGCTCATTAACCAAGAGGAATTTGAAGACATTGAGTTAAAAATGGGAGAACTTCTAAGTGATTTAGAAAGACAAGTACTTATGCTATACTTAGATGGTAGATCCTATCAAGAGATCTCGGCTGACTTAAATAGACACGTAAAATCAATCGATAATGCATTGCAGCGCGTGAAACGGAAACTAGAGCGATATGTTGAACTCAAAGGTGTTTCAATTTAATAAGTAGTTAGAGGGTGGCGAAGGAATCTATTCGGCACCCTCTTTGTAACGCACAAGCTTACAGATTGTTCTAATAATTGACACAGGAATTTCCGTGTGATAGATTTAGATAGTATGTACTTTGAGCGTTGGAGGTGCGTTGTGCGAACAAAAGTTGTACTAGCCTGTGAGATTTGTCATTCTAGAAATTATGTGTCAGAAAAGAATAAACAGTCGCATAGCGATCGCATTGAGATGAAGAAGTTTTGTAAAAATTGCCAAGAACACATCCTTCATCGTGAAACAAAGTAATTAGAAATCCTTGAATTGACTATACACATGTAAATATTTCGAATAGATGAACGTATATTTGTCTATATTGATTGATGCTGGAGGTGTCTTTGGTGGCTGGTGGAGAAAGAGGTGTCGGGAAATTTTTCCGAGATGTTGTGCAAGAGATGAAACGCGTATCATGGCCTTCTCGTAAGGAATTAACACGTTATACTTGGGTAGTTTTAGGAACGGTAGCTTTTATTTCTGTTTTCTTCTTTGTGGTCGATTACGGGATTTCTGAGCTTGTTCGAATCCTACTCGGGTAATTTAAAAGTATAATCTTGGAACAGCTTCAAAGGCCGTTTAAAGTGAGACATGCTTGGACAGCCTCGCTAATGAAGAGGAGGGAAGGACAAAACCGTCCTATTTAATATGGAAAAAAATTGGTATGTGCTTCATACGTATTCAGGGTACGAAAACAAAGTAAAGACAAATCTTGAAAAACGCGTTGAATCTATGGATATGACGGACAAGATTTTTCGTGTGCTTGTGCCTGTTGAAGAAGAAACAGAAGTGAAAAACGGAAAAAGTAAAACGGTAACAAAGAAAGTATTTCCAGGGTATGTCATTGTCGAAATGATCATGACAGATGACTCATGGTATGTTGTGAGAAACACGCCGGGAGTAACAGGGTTTGTTGGATCTTCTGGAGCGGGTTCTAAACCAACTCCGCTTTTACAAGAAGAAGTAGACTCTCTATTGAAACAAATGGGAGTGGAACAACCGAAGGCGGAAGTTGATTTTGAATTGAAAGAGTCAGTTAAAGTAAAAGAGGGTCCGTTCGCTAACTTCGTTGGTTCAATTGAAGAGATTCAAGTGGACAAGCAAAAGGTGAAGGTTCATGTAAACATGTTTGGTCGTGAAACCCCTGTGGAACTGGACTTTAATCAAGTGGAAAAGATTTAATTTTTAAAAAAACTTGCTATCTTTTGTTGAAAGTGATAGAATCTTCATGGTTGACAATGGTTTCAGTAAATGAGCCATCGGGTGCAGATGCATTGCATCCGTTTTTTGAGTGGGAGGGTGCAAATATATACACCCGGATAACCACATCACGGACTTTAAGGAGGTGTGTCACGTGGCTAAAAAGGTAATTAAAATGGTTAAGTTACAAATTCCTGCTGGGAAAGCTAATCCAGCGCCACCAGTTGGTCCTGCATTAGGTCAAGCAGGTGTAAATATCATGGGATTCTGTAAAGAATTCAACGCTCGTACTTCTGATCAAGCGGGTCTTATTATCCCGGTTGAAATTACAGTATTTGAAGATCGTTCGTTTACATTCATCACGAAAACTCCACCTGCTGCTGTTCTTTTAAAGAAAGCTGCTGGGATTGAGTCAGGTTCTGGAGAGCCTCATATTAAGAAGGTTGCTACAGTAAAGCGTGATAAAGTACGCGAGATTGCTGAGACAAAAATGCCAGATCTTAACGCAGCTGATGTTGAAGCGGCTATGCGTATGGTTGAAGGTACAGCTCGCAGCATGGGTATTACGATCGAAGACTAATTGGTAAGTTTTTTCGGAGGTTGCGATGAGGTATGACCCTCTTTGCCTAGTTACTAGGTTCGCAACCTTTAATAGTGGGAGGTATTACCGCTAAAACCACATTCGAGGAGGAAATATAGCATGGCTAAGAAAAGTAAAAAATATACAGACGCTCTTAAACTTGTTGATCGTGAAACAGCGTATCAAGTAGAAGAAGCAATTGAATTAGTAAAGAAAACTGCTACAGCAAAGTTCGATGAAACAGTTGAAGTAGCTGTACGTCTTGGTGTTGACCCTAAGAAAGCAGACCAACAAATCCGTGGTGCTGTTGTGCTTCCAAACGGAACTGGTAAAACACTACGCGTTCTAGTTTTCGCTAAAGGTGAAAAAGCAAAAGAGGCAGAAGCTGCTGGAGCAGATTTCGTAGGTGATGAGGATTTCATCAACAAGATCAACCAAGGTTGGTTCGACTTTGATGTTATCGTTGCTACACCAGACATGATGGCTCAAGTTGGTAAATTAGGCCGTGTCCTTGGACCAAAAGGCTTAATGCCAAACCCTAAAACTGGTACAGTGACATTTGATGTAACAAAAGCTGTAGCTGAAATCAAAGCTGGTAAAGTTGAATACCGCGTTGATAAAGCTGGTAACATCCACGTACCAATTGGGAAAGTTTCTTTTGAAACTGAAAAGCTAGTTGAGAACTTTAAGACAATCATTGAAACTCTTGTAAAGGTTAAACCTGCTGCTGCAAAAGGTACGTACATGAAGAACGTAGCGATTGCATCTACAATGGGACCTGGAGTTCGTGTGAACGCATCTGTTTTTGCAAGATAATGATTGACTTATTTACTTTGTGTGTGTATACTCTTAAGAGTGTCTTACGCAAGGCGCATAAAATTGAATGTCATACCGTAGACCGTAGGGGTGCTTAGCGCTTAATTTCCTACCGAGGTAAGCAATAGATACAGGAACTTTTTACTGTGTTTGTATGCCCTCATGTCTACATGAGGGCTTTATATATGCTTCTTAAGCGGTATGGTGAAAAACCATAGGAGGTGTAAGGATGAGCGTATTAGAACAAAAAAAGCAAGTTGTAGCAGATATTGCAGCGAAACTACGCGAGAGTAAATCAACAGTAGTTGTTGACTACCGTGGATTAACCGTTTCTGAAGTGACAGAACTTCGTAAGCAACTTCGTGAAGCTGGTGTTGAGTTCAAGGTGTATAAAAACACATTAGCTCGTCGTGCAACTGCTGAGGCTGAATTAACTGCTCTTGATGAGCAATTAGTTGGTCCTACAGCAATCGCGTTTAGTACAGATGATGTTATTGCTCCTGCAAAGGTCATTAACGAATTCGCTAAAAAGAACGAAGCTCTTGAAATTAAAGCTGGTGTCATTGAAGGACAAGTAGCTTCAGTAGCAGAAGTAAAAGCTCTTGCAGAACTTCCGTCACGCGAAGGACTACTTTCAATGCTTGCAAACGTACTTCAAGCTCCAGTTCGTCAGTTTGCTTTGGTTACAAAGGCTGTTGCAGAGCAAAAAGAAGAACAAGGCGCTTAATATTTTTCCTGCCTAAGCTATCGCTGAGTAGATAGGCTGTGAATACTTACATCAAATTTGTATGCGAACATACAAAGAGTATGTACGAAACAAAATGCGTTAACCAAATAAATTATCAAAACGATAACAGGGAGGATTTACAAAATGAGTAAAGATCAAATCATTGAAGCGATTAAAGAAATGACAGTTTTAGAACTTAACGACCTAGTTAAAGCAATTGAAGAAGAGTTTGGCGTAACTGCTGCTGCTCCTGTAGCTGTAGCTGCTGCTGGTGGAGACGCTGGTGCTGCTGAGCAAACTGAGTTTGATGTAGTTCTTGAATCTGCTGGTGGTTCAAAAATCAACGTAATCAAAGTTGTTCGTGAAATCACAGGCCTTGGTCTTAAAGAAGCAAAAGCACTTGTTGATGGCGCTCCTACTCCAATTAAAGAAGGCGTTTCTAAAGAAGAAGCTGAGGAATTCAAAGCTAAGCTTGAAGAAGCTGGCGCATCTGTAGAAGTTAAGTAATAAATCTGCACATAAGGAGGGCACTAGAAAAGGTCGGTTTTCACCTTTTTTAGTGCCCTCCGTATAAAACGGGCTCGCTTTTTGCGAGTCCTTTTTGTTTCGGATTTTATTTGGTTATACTGTATATCGATGTTAAGAAAAGGAGCGATCATATGTCTAACCATTACTATTCGGAAAAACCAACAGTAGATAGTGAGGAACGAGATTGGACATTTGCGTTAAGAGGTCAAACGTTTAAGTTCTATTCAGATCGAGGGGTTTTTTCGAAAAATGAGGTTGATTTTGGGAGTAAGCTATTAATTGATGCTTTTGTGTTTCCTGCCTTAGATGGGGATCTGTTAGATGTTGGTTGCGGTTATGGACCGATTGGGTTATCGCTGGCTGCGAGTGAAAAAAATAGATTTGTGCATATGGTAGATGTAAATGAAAGGGCATTACATTTATCAGAACGCAATGCCGAGCGGAACTCTATTAGTAATGTGAACATTTACAAAAGCAATTGTCTCGATGGTGTTTCTAAGACAGACTTTGCTGCTATTTTAACGAACCCGCCTATTCGTGCTGGGAAAAAAGTTGTCCATACGATTTTTGAGCAGTCTTATGAACATTTAAAGGATCAAGGTGAGCTTTGGGTTGTAATTCAGAAGAAGCAAGGGGCCCCTTCAACTATTGAAAAACTACACTCTCAATTTGGAGATGTAACTGTAGTAGAAAAGAAAAAGGGTTATTTTATTTTAAAAGCAAAAAAAGTTTGACCCAGCATGTCTTTTGTGATATTGTTATTTAATGCGTATAACTACCTATTTTTAGATCGTATATTCCGAAAAAGTCAAGAGGAAATATATGAATAACGATGAATGATAGTGGTTATACTGGTATAATCGTTGAATTTTATGAAATAGGTATCTATCTATTTCTTGTTATAAGAAAGAAATCGAACTTTCTTTTAACGTCCGTACATAATTAGTGTGCGAGTTCTGCTTAATCTATAAAAATGTTTAATCTAGCTTTACTTTTAGGCTTTGTTCTTTTAAGTGGATAGGTTGCATTTTTAGATACTATAACGCGAGATTTGAGGGGTGAATCAGTTGACAGGTCAACTAGTTCAGTATGGACGCCACCGCCAGCGAAGAAGCTATGCAAGGATTAACGAAGTATTGGAGCTGCCGAATTTAATTGAGATTCAAACAGCATCCTATCAGTGGTTTCTTGATGAGGGCCTTAGAGAGATGTTCCAAGATATTTCTCCTATTCAAGACTTCACAGGAAACTTGGTTCTAGAATTTATTGACTATAGTCTTGGAGAGCCAAAATATCTAGTGGATGAATCGAAAGAGCGTGATGTGACGTTTGCAGCACCGTTACGTGTGAAGGTTCGTTTAATTAATAAGGAAACTGGAGAAGTAAAGGAACAAGAAGTATTCATGGGTGATTTCCCGTTAATGACTGAGACAGGAACATTTGTTATCAATGGGGCAGAGCGTGTCATTGTATCTCAGCTTGTTCGTTCGCCAAGTGTATACTACAGTCAAAAAACGGATAAAAACGGTAAGAAAGGTTTTACAGCTACTGTTATCCCTAACCGTGGTGCATGGTTGGAACTTGAAACAGATGCCAAAGATATCGTTTACGTTCGTATCGACCGCACAAGAAAAATACCAGTGACGGTTCTTTTGCGTGCATTAGGTTTTGGATCTGATCAAGAGATCATTGATTTACTTGGCGAAGATGAGTACCTTCGTAATTCGTTAGAAAAAGACAACACCGATGGAACGGATAAAGCGTTACTAGAAATTTATGAGCGCCTACGTCCAGGTGAGCCTCCAACAGTAGAAAACGCGAAAAGTCTTTTAGATTCACGTTTCTTTGATCCGAAACGTTATGACTTAGCGAATGTTGGACGTTATAAGATTAATAAGAAGCTTCATATTAAAAATCGTTTGTTTAATCAACGTCTAGCAGAAACATTAGTAGACCCCGAAACAGGAGAAGTGATTGCTGAAGAAGGAACTCTACTAGATCGTCGTACGCTTGATCGTATTTTACCTTACCTTGAAAATAATGTAGGGTTCCGTCACGTACATGCTTCTGGCGGTGTTGTTGAAGATGACGATATTGCATTACAATCAATAAAAATTTACGCTCCAGATGATCAAGATGGAGAAAAGACAATCCGTGTTATTGGAAATGGAATGGTAGAGCGTGATGTGAAGCACATTACACCTTCAGATATCATTGCGTCAATTAACTATTTCTTTAATCTACTACATGGCGTAGGTGACACGGATGACATTGACCATCTAGGAAACCGTCGTCTTCGTTCTGTCGGCGAACTTCTTCAAAATCAGTTCCGTATTGGTTTATCTCGTATGGAACGTGTCGTTCGTGAGCGTATGTCTATCCAAGATCCGAATATGATTACACCGCAGGCGTTAATCAATATTCGTCCGGTGATTGCCTCTATTAAAGAGTTCTTTGGCAGCTCGCAATTATCGCAGTTCATGGATCAGACGAATCCATTAGCGGAATTAACACACAAGCGTCGTCTATCAGCGTTAGGACCAGGTGGTTTGACACGTGAGCGTGCCGGCTTTGAAGTCCGTGACGTTCACTACTCTCACTATGGCCGTATGTGTCCGATTGAAACTCCTGAGGGACCGAACATCGGGTTAATTAACTCACTTTCTTCTTTTGCGAAAGTAAATGAGTTTGGATTTATGGAAACACCTTACCGTAGAGTAGATCCTGAAACAGGGAAAGTAACAACACAAATTGATTACTTAACTGCGGACGAAGAGGACAACTATGTTGTTGCCCAAGCGAACGCTCGCCTTGCTGAGGATGGCTCATTTATTGATGATAATATCATTGCTCGTTTCCGCGGGGAAAACACAGTTGTACCGCGTGAACGCTTAGATTATATGGATGTATCACCAAAACAAGTAGTTTCTGCTGCGACATCTTGTATTCCGTTCTTAGAAAACGATGACTCAAACCGTGCCCTTATGGGAGCGAACATGCAACGTCAAGCAGTGCCATTACTAGTTCCGGAGTCGCCGATTGTTGGTACTGGTATGGAGCATGTATCTGCAAGAGATTCAGGTGCTGCCATTGTTGCTAAGACAAGAGGAATTGTTGAGCGTGTTACAGCGAAGGAAATTTGGGTTCGTAGACTTGAAGAAGTCGATGGCCAAGAAACTAAAGGTGACTTAGATAAGTATAAACTTCAAAAATTTATCCGTTCCAACCAAGGAACGAGTTATAACCAACGTCCAATTGTAGCTGAAGGAAACGTAGTTGAAAAACGTGAGATTTTAGCTGATGGACCGTCCATGGAGCTAGGAGAAATGGCTCTTGGACGTAATGTTATGGTCGGTTTCATGACATGGGATGGGTATAACTACGAGGATGCAATCATCTTAAGTGAGCGACTCGTAAAAGATGACGTTTATACATCTGTTCACATTGAAGAATATGAATCAGAAGCTCGTGATACGAAGCTTGGACCTGAAGAAATCACACGCGATATCCCGAACGTTGGTGAAGATGCTCTTAAGAATTTAGATGAGCGTGGAATTATTCGTGTTGGTGCAGAAGTAAAAGATGGAGATATTCTAGTTGGTAAAGTTACACCTAAAGGGGTAACAGAATTAACTGCTGAAGAACGTTTATTACATGCTATATTCGGTGAGAAAGCGCGTGAAGTCCGTGATACATCTCTACGTGCGCCGCACGGTGGAGACGGGATTGTCCTTGATGTAAAAATCTTCAACCGTGAAGATGGAGATGAACTCCCTCCGGGTGTAAATCAGCTTGTTCGTGTTTATATCGTTCAGAAACGTAAAATTCACGAAGGAGATAAGATGGCCGGTCGTCACGGAAACAAAGGGGTTATCTCTCGTATTCTTCCGGAAGAGGATATGCCTTATTTACCAGATGGTACGCCGATTGATATCATGTTAAACCCACTAGGGGTTCCATCTCGTATGAATATCGGTCAGGTGCTAGAGCTACACTTAGGTATGGCTGCACGTAAACTAGGTATTCATGTTGCATCTCCGGTATTTGATGGTGCGAACGAGGAAGATGTTTGGGGCACGATTGAAGAAGCGGGCATGGCACGCGATGGAAAAACTATCTTATATGATGGCCGTACGGGTGAACCGTTTGATAACCGTGTATCAGTTGGGATCATGTACATGATCAAACTTGCTCACATGGTTGACGATAAGCTACATGCGCGCTCTACAGGACCATACTCTCTAGTAACACAGCAGCCATTAGGTGGTAAAGCGCAGTTTGGTGGACAGCGTTTTGGAGAGATGGAAGTTTGGGCTCTTGAAGCTTATGGAGCGGCTTATACATTGCAAGAAATTTTAACTGTTAAATCCGATGATGTTGTTGGACGTGTTAAGACGTATGAGGCGATTGTTAAAGGGGAAAATGTCCCAGAGCCAGGTGTACCTGAATCATTCAAGGTACTTATTAAAGAGCTCCAATCGTTAGGTATGGATGTTAAGATGCTTTCAAGCAACGAAGAGGAAATTGAGATGAGAGAGCTTGATGATGAAGACGATCAAACGAGTGAAAAACTCAATTTGAATTTTGAGTCAAGCGAATCGAATGTGTAATATAAGCTTGGGAGCTAGTTAAGAGCTAGTTCCCTAAAGCTTTCTTTATTAACACGATTACTTTTGTATCAGGCATGAATATGTGCTCGAATAGACATGGAAACGAAAAGGGAGGTTAGCCCCTTGTTAGATGTAAACAACTTCGAATATATGAAAATTGGTCTTGCTTCACCAAATAAAGTCCGCTCTTGGTCAAGAGGGGAAGTTAAGAAGCCTGAAACAATCAACTATCGTACGTTAAAACCGGAAAAGGACGGCCTTTTCTGCGAGCGTATTTTTGGACCAACTAAGGACTGGGAATGTCACTGTGGAAAGTACAAACGCGTCCGTTATAAAGGTGTCGTTTGTGACCGCTGTGGTGTAGAAGTAACACGTGCGAAAGTACGTCGTGAACGTATGGGACATATTGAATTAGCTGCTCCTGTGTCTCACATTTGGTACTTTAAAGGTATTCCAAGCCGTATGGGTCTTGTTTTAGATATGTCACCTCGTTCACTTGAAGAAGTGATTTACTTTGCTTCCTATGTAGTGACAGATCCAGGTGATACACCTCTTGAGAAAAAACAACTACTTTCTGAAAAAGAATATCGTACATACCGCGACAAATACGGTCGTTCGTTTAATGCGCAAATGGGTGCAGAAGCGATTCGTAAGTTGCTTTCCGATATTGACTTAGAAAAAGAAGTTGGATTGTTAAAGGAAGAGCTTGTTACAGCACAAGGACAGCGCCGCACTCGTGCAGTTAAACGTCTTGAAGTGTTAGAAGCTTTCCGTCACTCTGGTAATGAACCATCTTGGATGATCCTGGATGTTCTTCCTGTTATTCCTCCTGAATTACGTCCAATGGTTCAATTAGATGGTGGTCGTTTTGCGACATCTGACTTGAATGATCTATACCGTCGTGTTATTAACCGTAACAACCGCTTAAAGCGTCTTCTTGACTTAGGAGCACCGAATATCATTGTTCAAAATGAAAAGCGTATGCTTCAAGAAGCTGTTGATGCACTCATCGATAATGGTCGTCGTGGACGTCCTGTTACAGGACCAGGTAATCGCCCGCTTAAATCTCTTTCTCATATGTTAAAAGGGAAGCAAGGGCGTTTCCGTCAAAATCTACTTGGTAAACGTGTTGACTACTCAGGTCGTTCGGTTATCGTAGTAGGACCTAACTTAAAGATGTACCAATGTGGTCTTCCAAAAGAGATGGCACTTGAGCTATTTAAACCTTTTGTTATGAAAGAACTTGTATCCAAAGGCCTTGCTCATAACATTAAGAGTGCAAAACGTAAGGTAGAGAAAGTACAGCCAGAAGTTTGGGATGTGTTAGAAGAAGTAATCCGTGAACATCCTGTTCTTCTAAATCGTGCACCAACTCTTCACCGTCTAGGTATTCAAGCTTTTGAACCAACACTAGTTGAAGGTCGTGCGATCAAGCTTCATCCGCTTGTATGTACAGCTTATAATGCTGACTTTGATGGTGACCAAATGGCGGTACACGTACCTTTATCTGCTGAAGCACAAGCCGAAGCACGTATTTTAATGCTTGCTGCTCAAAATATCTTGAATCCAAAAGACGGAAAACCTGTTGTTACTCCATCACAGGATATGGTTCTTGGTAACTATTATTTAACGTTGGAACGTGATAACGCGAAAGGTCAAGGGAAGATTTTTAAGGATACAAACGAAGCGCTAATCGCATATCAAAATGGATATGTTCATTTGCATTCTCGTGTTGCCATTCCTGTATCTTCATTAAATAAACCAACTTTCCGTGAGGATCAAAACGATAAGTTGTTATTAACGACGGTAGGAAAATTAGTTTTTAATGAAATTTTACCTGAGTCGTTCCCATATATTAATGAGCCAACAATGTATAACTTAGAGCAAGAGACTCCTGAGAAGTATATTGTTCCTAGTACAACAGACGTAAGCAAACAATTTGAAAACAGCGAACTTGTTTTACCATTTAAGAAAGGTTTCTTAGGAAACGTTATCGCTGAAGTATTTAAGAAGTTTGCGATTGCAGAAACATCAAAAATGTTAGACCGAATGAAAGAATTAGGATTTAAATATTCTACAAGAGCTGGTATTACGGTTGGGGTTGCTGACATTGTCGTACTAGCAGAGAAGAAAGAAATCCTTGCAGAAGCAGAACAAAAAGTAGAGAAGATTTTAAAGCAATTCCGTCGTGGTTTAATTACGGAGGAAGAGCGTTATGATCGTGTTATCTCTGTTTGGAGTGAAGCGAAGGACGTTATTCAAAATAAATTAATGGGTACACTTGATCGCTCGAACCCAATCTTCATGATGAGTGACTCCGGAGCCCGTGGTAACGCATCTAACTTTACTCAGCTTGCTGGTATGCGTGGTTTGATGGCGAACCCGTCTGGACGTATTATCGAGTTACCGATTAAGTCAAGTTTCCGTGAGGGTCTAACTGTACTCGAGTATTTCATCTCGACACACGGTGCACGTAAAGGTCTTGCCGATACGGCTCTTAAGACCGCTGACTCAGGTTACTTAACTCGTCGACTTGTTGACGTTGCTCAAGATGTTATTGTTCGTTCAGATGATTGTGGAACAGACCGAGGTTTAGCTGTTCAAGCAATTAAAGAAGGCAATGAAGTGATTGAGAATTTATATGACCGTCTTGTTGGTCGTGTGGCATTTAAAACACTTAAGCACCCAGAGACTGGGGAAGTATTAATTAAGAAGAACGAACTAATACACGAAGACATTGCAAAAACAATTGTTGATGCAGGTGTTGAAGAAGTAACGATTCGTTCAGTGTTTACTTGTGATACAAGACACGGTGTGTGTAAGAAGTGTTACGGACGTAACCTTGCAACTGGTAGCGATGTAGAGGTTGGAGAAGCTGTAGGTATTATCGCTGCTCAATCAATCGGTGAGCCTGGAACTCAGCTTACAATGCGTACATTCCACACAGGTGGGGTAGCAGGTGACGATATCACACAAGGTTTGCCGCGTATCCAAGAGTTATTTGAAGCGCGTAATCCGAAAGGTCAAGCGGTTATTTCTGAAATCGATGGTGAAATTATTGATTTCAAAGAAGGAGATAAGCGTGAAGTTACAATTAAGAGTGATATGGAAACGAAGAACTATGCGATTCCTTATGGCGCTCGTCTTAAGGTATCTGTTGGAGACTTCATTAAATTTGGTGAGCCAATCACGGAAGGTTCCATAGACCCTAAAGAATTACTAAAAGTAAAAGGCATGAGCGGTGTTCAAGAGTACCTACTTCGTGAAGTACAAAAGGTTTACCGTATGCAAGGGGTTGAAATCGGTGATAAGCACGTTGAAGTAATGGTTCGCCAAATGCTTCGTAAAGTACGTGTTGTTGATGCTGGTGAAACAAAAATATTGCCAGGTGCTCTTATTGAGATTCAACAGTTTAACGATGAGAATAAGAAAGTTCTTCTTGAACAACAACGCCCTGCAACAGGGAAGCCAGTGCTACTTGGTATTACAAAGGCATCTCTTGAGACAGACTCATTCTTATCTGCTGCATCTTTCCAAGAGACAACTCGTGTGTTAACTGATGCTGCAATTAAAGGGAAACGTGATGAGTTACTCGGATTGAAAGAAAATGTTATCATTGGTAAACTTGTACCAGCGGGAACAGGTATGCCAAGGTATCGTCTTTTGAATATCACATCTGAGTATGATCAGGTAGAAACTGAAACAACAGAAGAACCGATCGCTGAAGGAGCACTTACTCACGAATAATTTTATAAAAAAGTTGACAGTGACATATGAGGGTGGTAATATATCTAAGTGTGCCTGAGAAACCTGTTGCTTTGGAGGATGACAGATGTCTTATGATAAAGTGTTACAGGCAGAAGAAATTATAATAGGTACCAAACAAACGCTTAAGGCGCTTGATGATGGTATTGTTTCCGAGGTTTTAATTGCAAAAGATGCAGAATACCGTGTGATATACAAAGTAGAAGCATTAGCTAAGACCAAAGATATACCACTTTTATATGTCGACTCAATGAAGAAGCTTGGAAAAGCATGCGGAATTGATGTTGGTGCTGCCACTGTTGCTTTAAGGAAATAATTTGTTTTTGCCATACGGTGTCACCCGCGTGGCAAAAACTTTCCTTTTGCCTAAAGATGAACCACCAGGACCAGTGGTCTTAATATTTTGAAGAGAGGAGGAAACAAAATGCCTACAATTAATCAATTAATTCGTAAAGGTCGTGTTGCGAAAGTTAAGAAGTCTGATTCACCAGCTCTTAACAAAGGGTTCAACAGTTTCAAAAAGTCTCAAACTAACCTTTCATCTCCACAAAAACGTGGTGTATGTACTCGTGTTGGTACAATGACTCCAAAGAAACCGAACTCAGCACTTCGTAAATATGCTCGTGTACGTTTAACTAACCAAATCGAGGTAACAGCTTATATCCCAGGAATCGGTCATAACCTTCAAGAGCACAGTGTTGTTCTTATCCGTGGCGGACGTGTAAAAGATTTACCAGGGGTACGTTACCACATCGTACGTGGAGCGCTTGATACGGCAGGAGTTCAAAACCGTATGCAAGGTCGTTCAAAATATGGAACTAAGCGTCCAAAAGAGAAAAAGTAATACACATTTATATTGAAGGGAGGGTAAATTATGCCTCGTAAAGGACCAGTCGCTCGTCGCGATGTATTACCAGATCCAATTTACAAGTCAAAGCTTGTTACACGTTTAATCAACCGTATTATGGAGGATGGAAAGCGTGGAAAAGCTCAAACAATTCTTTATAATGCATTTGAAATCGTTAAAGAACGTAGCGGAAATGACCCTATGGAAGTTTTCGATCAAGCATTAAAGAACATTATGCCAGTACTTGAGGTTAAAGCACGTCGTGTTGGTGGTGCTAACTATCAAGTACCAATCGAAGTTAAACCTGAGCGTCGTACTACATTAGGTCTTCGTTGGTTAGTAAACTATTCACGTCTTCGTGGTGAGAAGACAATGGAAGAGCGTCTAGCTTATGAAATTCTTGATGCAGCGAACAATGCAGGTGCTTCAGTTAAGAAGCGTGAAGATACTCACAAGATGGCAGAAGCGAACAAAGCATTCGCTCACTATCGCTGGTAGGATTTATATCATTCTAAATAAAATGTTTCTTATAGGAAGGAGAAATACCCTATGGCAAGAGAGTTCTCCTTAAAAGATACACGTAATATCGGCATCATGGCTCACATCGATGCCGGTAAAACAACAACAACAGAACGTGTTCTTTTCTACACAGGACGTATCCATAAAATTGGTGAAACTCATGAAGGTGCATCTCAAATGGACTGGATGGCACAGGAGCAAGAGCGTGGAATCACGATCACTTCTGCTGCAACAACAGCATCATGGAAAGATCACCGTATTAACATCATCGATACACCTGGACACGTAGACTTTACTGTAGAAGTAGAACGTTCTTTACGTGTATTGGACGGAGCTGTAGCAGTACTTGATGCTCAATCTGGTGTTGAGCCTCAAACAGAAACAGTTTGGCGCCAAGCTACTACTTATGGTGTACCACGTGTCGTATTTGTTAACAAAATGGACAAAACAGGTGCAGATTTCCTTTACTCTTTAGGAACTCTTCGTGATCGTCTTCAAGCAAATGCGCATGCAATCCAATTACCAATTGGTGCAGAAGACGAGTTTGAAGGAATCATCGATTTAGTCGATATGGTTGCTTACTTCTACGAAGATGATCTTGGTACTCGTACAGAAGCAAAAGAAATTCCTGCTGAGTACAAAGATAAAGCTCAAGAACTACATGAATCACTTGTTGAAGCTGTAGCTGAGCTTGATGAAGAGCTAATGATGAAATATCTTGAAGGTGAAGAATTAACAAAGGAAGAGCTTAAAACTGCAATCCGTAAAGGTACTTGTAACGTTGAGTTCTACCCAGTAATTTGTGGTTCTGCGTTTAAGAACAAAGGTGTTCAGCTTATGCTTGACGCTGTTCTTGATTACTTACCATCGCCTCTTGATGTACCAGCAATTAAAGGTATTATACCTGATAGCGATGAAGAAGTTACTCGTGAATCTGGTGACGATCAACCATTCTCAGCTTTAGCGTTTAAGGTTATGACTGACCCTTACGTTGGTAAGTTAACATTCTTCCGTGTTTATTCAGGAACACTAGATTCAGGTTCTTATGTTAAGAACTCTACAAAGGACAAGCGTGAGCGTGTTGGACGTATCTTACAAATGCATGCAAACTCTCGTGAGGAAATCTCAACGGTTTACTCTGGAGATATCGCTGCTGCAGTAGGTTTGAAAGATACAACAACTGGTGATACTCTGTGTGATGAAAAGAATCTTGTTATTCTTGAATCTATGGATTTCCCAGAGCCGGTTATCTCTTTATCTGTTGAGCCTAAGTCAAAGGCAGACCAAGATAAAATGGGTATGGCTTTAGCGAAACTTGCAGAAGAGGATCCTACGTTCCGTACGGAGACAAACGAAGAAACTGGTCAAACAATCATCTCTGGTATGGGTGAGCTTCACCTTGATATCATTGTTGATCGTATGAAGCGTGAATTTAAAGTTGAAGCTAACGTTGGTGCTCCTCAAGTATCATACCGTGAGACAATTCGTCAAACGGCTCAGGTTGAAGGTAAATTCGTTCGTCAATCTGGTGGTCGTGGACAATTTGGTCATGTATGGGTTGAGTTCTCACCAAACGAAGAGGGCGCAGGCTTTGAATTTCAAAATGCAATCGTTGGTGGATCTGTACCACGTGAATACATTGGTTCTGTAGAACAAGGTATCGAAGAAGCACTAGTTAATGGTATGGTCGCTGGTTACCCAGTTATCGACATTAAAGCGAAGCTTTATGACGGTTCTTACCATGACGTCGATTCAAGTGAAATGGCGTTTAAAATCGCTGCTTCTATGGCACTTAAAAATGCAAAATCAAAATGTGCTCCAGTGTTACTTGAGCCATTAATGAAAGTTGAAATTGTTGTACCTGAAGAGTACATGGGAGATGTAATGGGTGATGTTACAGCTCGTCGTGGACGTGTTGAAGGTATGGAAGCTCGCGGTAACGCACAAATCGTTAAAGCATTTGTTCCACTTGCTGAAATGTTTGGTTATGCGACTTCACTTCGTTCTCGTACACAAGGTCGCGGAACATACTCAATGTTCTTTGATCATTATGAGGAAGTACCTAAGAGTGTTGCTGAAGAGATCATCAAGAAACAAACTGGACAATAATTTTTGTTTATAATTGTTTCTAATGTCTTTTTGTTGTAAGCTAAGAAAGGTGTGAATTTCAATACGATATTTCACCTTTCTTATCCATAAAAATTACTTACATTATACTTATGTTCAATTAAGGGAGGAAATGAATCATGGCTAAAGAAAAATTCGACCGTTCCAAGACGCATGCCAATATTGGTACTATTGGACACGTTGACCACGGTAAAACAACACTTACTGCTGCAATCACAACAGTATTAGCTAAAAGATCTGGTAAAGGTAACGCAATGGCGTATGACGCTATTGATGGTGCTCCAGAAGAGCGTGAGCGTGGAATCACAATCTCAACTGCACACGTTGAGTACGAAACTGACAGCCGTCACTATGCACACGTTGACTGCCCAGGACACGCTGACTATGTTAAAAACATGATCACTGGTGCTGCACAAATGGACGGAGGAATCCTAGTAGTATCTGCTGCTGACGGTCCAATGCCACAAACTCGTGAGCACATTCTATTATCTCGTCAAGTAGGTGTACCTTACCTTGTTGTATTCTTAAACAAATGTGACATGGTAGACGACGAAGAGCTTCTTGAGTTAGTAGAAATGGAAGTTCGTGACCTGCTTTCTGAGTACGATTTCCCTGGTGATGACGTTCCAGTTATCCAAGGTTCTGCTCTTAAAGCTCTTGAAGGAGATGCTGAGTGGGAAGAAAAAATCATCGAGCTTATGGCTGCAGTTGATGACTATATCCCAACTCCTGAGCGTGACAAAGAAAAGCCATTCATGATGCCAGTTGAGGATGTATTCTCTATCACTGGTCGTGGTACAGTTGCTACTGGTCGTGTTGAGCGTGGACAACTTAACGTTGGTGACACTATCGACATCATTGGTATCACTGAAGAGCCAAAATCAACTACTTGTACTGGGGTAGAAATGTTCCGTAAGCTTCTTGACTATGCTGAAGCTGGAGACAACATTGGTGCTCTTCTTCGTGGGGTTGCTCGTGATGAAGTACAACGTGGTCAAGTACTTGCTAAACCAGGTACAATCACTCCACACACTAACTTCAAAGCTGAAGTTTATGTTCTTTCAAAAGAAGAGGGTGGACGTCACACTCCATTCTTCACAAACTACCGTCCTCAGTTCTACTTCCGTACAACTGACGTAACTGGAATCGTTCAACTTCCAGAAGGCGTTGAGATGGTAATGCCTGGTGACAACATCGAGATGACTGTTGAGCTTATCGCTCCAATTGCTATCGAAGAAGGTACTAAGTTCTCTATCCGTGAGGGTGGACGTACTGTTGGTGCTGGCGTTGTTGCATCAATTCAAAAGTAATAATATGTATAAAAACACCTTGGAATTTTCCAAGGTGTTTTTTTGTGCTTATAAATTATATTGTTTCTTTGACGTCACTATTTCGAGATTAGAGAGAGTAAAGGACACCAAAAGACAATCGGGTACCCAAGAAATGAGAAACGTGGGAAAAGAGTGATAGGCGATCCCTTAATATAGTAGAAAAAATAAAGTATAGGAAGCTTGGACTATATACACCTCATTTCAACTACGATGTTTTAACTCTACTATTACGCTCTTTAATTAGAAAAATCATACAGATCGGAGCTAGTATTGTACCCAGCCCAATTGCTGTAAAGGCTATTCCCCATGAATAATAATCTAAGATAATTCCAAAGATTAAAGGTGCAAAGATTGTCGCACTAAACCCTAATACTGATTGAATCCCTAAAGCAATACCTAACAACTCAGGATCAGTCACTTCTGTTATTGCCGTATTATAGATAGGGGAATCTGCAACAATAGTAAATCCATATATAAACGCTATCACTAACATAATAACTATAGGAACAAACGTTAGCCAACCAATAAAAAGTGAGCAAGTAATACTAATAAGAAGAAACACAGTTGCCATTTGACCTCGCCCAAACTTATCCGAAAGTCTTCCGCCTAAGTATGTAGCAATTCCACCAATTATAATAATTAAAGCACCGGTTGTATTGCCTAACTGTAGTGCGGTTTCTCCTTCATAACCTTTATTACTGAAATAAAAAACTAAAAACGGGCCGATCCACGACCACATTGCGTATAGTTCCCAGCAGTGGCCGGTGTACCCTCCATTAATAAGTAGATTCTTCTTCTTAAATACACTTCTAATTTTAGTGAGCGTTAAATTATATCCTTCTATTCTAATAGATGAGGGTATTCGAATAGATAGAATAAGTATGGCAGCAATGATACTTAAAGATGATGTTAAGAGAATGACTCCTTGCCAGCCAATCCAATTAATGAATAAACCAGATATAAGAAGAGAACTACCAGAGCCGACAACTAAAGATCCAACATAAATGCCGAGTGCTCGTCCGCGTTTTTTGACTGGAAATAATTCAGCTACAATTTTCATTCCAGGAACGTAAATTCCTGCAACGCCTATACCAGACAATGTTCGAAGTAACAACGCAGACCAAAAGCCATCTGCAAACAATGAAAACGCAATCCCCGAGGTTCCAGCAAGAAAAGCACCAAATACAAAAGAATACTTAGGATTGTAAGCTGTTATTAAAAAGCTATAAAAGACGATAGCCAAGACATAGCCAATGTGAAAGAAAGCTAAAATAAATCCTGACTGACTTGATGTTAATCCCCACTCAACCTCAATTATAGGAATAATAGAAGAATAGTTAAACCAAACTTGTATAACAAAAAATTGCGCTAACGACAAAATCCAAAGTAAACGAACAGAACGATCCATAAAACCTCCTATAATCAATGCAAATAAAACGACACAATAATACTTTACAACATTTGCTATAAGAAACTTAACAATACATTGCATAAAGAAGTTGATTTTTATGTAAAAGGGCTATATAATAGTAAAAGTGTGATCAGCGTAGGTTTTCCACTTGCACTGATTTTTATTTTTGTGTATAATGTGGAATGTTGGTCATTGGCAGCGATGATGTGGAAGGTTGCTGACACACCCGGCCCCATTGCCATGGCAGGGTGTAGGAAATTTCCACGGAGTATGTCTGTTTATAAAATGGACGAAAAAGGAGGGGCTATAATGGCAAAGCAAAAGATTCGCATTCGTTTGAAAGCATATGATCATAGAGTCCTTGATCAATCTGCAGAAAAGATTGTAGAAACAGCAAAACGTTCAGGTGCAAGTGTATCGGGTCCGATTCCACTTCCAACTGAGAAGTCTGTATACACAATCCTTCGTGCGGTTCACAAGTACAAAGATTCTCGTGAACAGTTCGAAATGCGTACTCACAAGCGTCTAATCGACATTGTGAATCCAACACCACAAACTGTGGATGCTTTAATGCGTTTGGATTTACCGTCTGGTGTCGATATCGAAATTAAGCTTTAGTACTTACATTTAATTTAACTAATGAGTAGTTAGCTCATTATTATGATATGAAAAATGGCATAAAAATATGATTTTTATTAGGAGGTGTAACGGATGACCAAAGGAATCTTAGGTAGAAAAATTGGCATGACTCAAATTTTTGCTGAGAATGGTGAAGTAATCCCAGTAACAGTTATTGAAGCTGAACCAAACGTTGTTCTTCAAAAGAAGACTGTTGACTCTGATGGTTACGAAGCAATCCAAGTAGGATTTGCTGACCAAAAGAAAGCAAACACAAATAAGCCAGCTGAAGGCCACGCAGCGAAAGCTAACACGGCTCCTAAGCGCTTCATCAAGGAAATCCGTAACGTAAATCTTGACGAGTATGAAGTAGGTCAAGAAGTTAAGGTAGATACATTTGCTGAAGGTGATGTAGTAGACGTAACTGGAACATCGAAAGGGAAAGGTTTCCAAGGTGCTATTAAGCGTCATAACCAATCTCGCGGACCGATGTCTCATGGATCGCGTTATCACCGTCGCCCAGGTTCTATGGGACCAGTTGCTCCAAACCGTGTATTTAAAGGGAAATTACTTCCTGGACGTATGGGTGGAGAAACAATCACAGTACAAAATCTTGAAATCGTAAAAGTAGATACAGAACGCAATATTCTATTAGTAAAAGGTAACGTACCTGGAGCTAAGAAAAGCTATGTCTCTATCCATAGTGCGGTTAAAGTAAAATAAAGATTAAAGAAAGGAGGACACATCATGCCGAAAGTAGCATTATTTAACCAAACAGGTTCACAAGTTGGAGATATCGAACTAAATGATTCTGTATTTGGAATTGAACCAAACAAAAGTGTGCTTCATGACGCTGTAGTTATGCAACAAGCATCTCTTCGTCAAGGAACACACAAAACTAAAGGACGTTCTGAAGTACGTGGTGGTGGTCGTAAGCCATGGCGTCAAAAGGGAACTGGTCGTGCGCGTCAAGGGTCGATCCGTTCACCTCAATGGGTAGGTGGTGGTGTAGTATTTGGTCCAACACCAAGAAGCTACAGCTATAAGTTACCTAAAAAAGTTCGTCGTTTAGCTATCAAATCTGCTCTTTCTAGTAAAGTGCAAGCTGAGGAAATCGTAGTACTTGAGAACTTAGCATTTGATGCACCAAAGACAAAAGAAATGGCTGCAGTTCTTTCAAGCCTATCTGCTGATCGTAAAGCATTAGTAGTAACTGCTGATTACAATGAAGCTGTTGCTCTATCTGCGCGTAACTTACCTGGTGTAACATTCGTTACAGCCGACGGTGTAAGCGTGCTTGATGTGCTTAAGCATGATAAGCTTGTTATTACGAAAGATGCCGTTGAAAAGGTAGAGGAGGTGCTTGCGTAATGTCAAACGCTCGTGATATCATTAAGCGCCCTGTGATTACTGAACGTTCAACAGATCTAATGAGTGAAAAAAGATATACGTTCGAAGTAGATGTACGTGCTAACAAAACTCAAATCAAAGATGCGATCGAAGAAATCTTTGAAGTTAAAGTAGATAAAGTAAACACAATGAACTACAAAGGTAAATCAAAACGTTTTGGTCGTTACACGGGTTACACTGCTCGTCGTAAAAAAGCCATCGTTACATTAACACCTGAGAGCAAAGAACTTGAGTTCTTTGAAGGTGTATAAAAACACTAGCGAAGGAGGGAACTGAAAATGGCGATTAAAAAGTATAAACCAACCAGTGCCGGTCGTCGTGGTATGTCTGTATTAGACTTTGCCGAAATCACAACGGATAAGCCGGAAAAATCGTTACTAGCACCTATACACAAAAAAGGCGGACGTAACAACCAAGGTAAATTAACTGTTCGTCACCAAGGTGGCGGTCATAAACGTCAATACCGTGTTATTGACTTCAAACGTAACAAAGATGGTATTCCAGGCCGCGTTGCTACGATCGAATATGATCCAAACCGTTCTGCGAATATCGCACTAATCAACTATGTTGATGGTGAAAAACGTTACATCTTAGCGCCAAAAGGTCTTAAAGTTGATATGATGATTGAATCAGGAGCTGAAGCGGATATCAAAGTAGGTAATGCTTTACCACTTAAAAACATCCCTGTAGGTACTGTTATTCACAACATCGAGCTTAAGCCAGGAAAAGGCGGACAATTAGTTCGTTCTGCTGGAACTGAAGCGCAGCTATTAGGTAAAGAAGGCGATTACGTTCTTGTTCGTTTAAACTCTGGTGAGACTCGCTACATCTTAGCTACTTGCAGAGCTACAATCGGTCAAGTTGGTAACCTAGAGCATGAACTTGTGAACATTGGTAAAGCAGGTCGTTCACGTTGGTTAGGCAAGCGCCCTACTGTTCGTGGATCTGTTATGAACCCTAACGATCACCCACACGGTGGTGGTGAAGGACGTTCACCAATCGGACGTAAGTCTCCGATGTCTCCATGGGGTAAACCAACTCTTGGATACAAGACTCGTAAGAAGAACAAAGCATCTGATAAGTATATTGTACGTCGTCGTAAAAAATAACGGGATTGCACTGCGGTTCTAATTAGAACCGTGGGTAATCACGAAGGGAGGTTTTCTCATGGGTCGTAGTTTAAAAAAGGGACCTTTTGTCGATGATCATTTGATGAAAAAGGTTGAAGCAATGAACGAAGGAACTGATAAGGACAAACGAGTTATCAAGACTTGGTCTCGCCGCTCAACAATTTTCCCTGAGTTTATTGGTCACACTATCGCAGTATATGATGGCCGTAAGCACGTACCTGTTTACGTTTCTGAGGACATGGTAGGTCACAAACTAGGTGAATTCGCGCCAACTCGTACGTATAAAGGTCACGCAGCTGATGATAAGAAAACAAGACGTTAATAGGTGAGTAAGAGAGGAGGTCAATCCTATGCAAGCTAAAGCGGTAGCAAAACAAGTTCGTATTGCTCCTCGTAAAGTTCGTTTAGTTATAGACTTAATTCGTGGAAAGCAAGTTGGTGAAGCTGTGGCTATTCTACGTCACACACCTAAAGCTGCTTCTCCAGTTGTAGAAAAGCTTTTAAACTCTGCAATTGCGAATGCTGAACATAACTATGAAATGGAGCCAAACAACCTTGTAATTAGTGAGGCGTATGTTGATGAAGGTGTAACACTGAAACGTTTCCGTCCACGTGCGATGGGTCGTGCAAGCCGAATCAACAAACGTACTAGTCATATTACATTAGTTGTAACTGAAAAGAAGGAGGGATAAGACGTGGGTCAAAAAGTTAATCCTACTGGACTTCGAGTTGGTATTATTAAAGACTGGGAGTCAAAATGGTACGCTGATAAAGATTACGCTGATTTATTACACGAAGATATTAAAATTCGTGAATATGTAGAAAAACGTTTAAAAGATGCATCTGTCTCTAAAGTAGAAATCGAACGTGCTGCTAACCGTGTTAACATCACAATTTCTACTGCTAAGCCAGGTATGGTGATCGGAAAAGGCGGTTCAGAAGTTGAAGCGTTACGCAAAGCACTTAATACTTTAACTGGCAAAAGAGTTCATATCAACATTCTTGAAATTAAACAAGCTGACTTAGATGCGAAACTTGTCGCTGAAAATATTGCTCGTCAATTAGAAAATCGTATTTCGTTCCGTCGTGCGATGAAACAAGCTATCCAACGTACAATGCGTTCTGGTGCTAAGGGTATTAAAACTCAAGTATCTGGCCGTCTTGGTGGTGCTGATATTGCTCGTGCAGAACATTACAGTGAGGGAACTGTTCCACTTCACACACTTCGTGCTGATATCGATTATGGTACAGCTGAAGCTGATACAACATACGGTAAGCTAGGTATCAAAATCTGGATTTATCGTGGTGAAGTCCTTCCAACGAAAGGAACGAAAAAAGAGGAAGGAGGCAACTAATTATGTTAATGCCTAAACGTGTTAAATATCGTCGCGAACACCGTGGAAATATGCGCGGTCGTGCGAAAGGCGGTACTGAAGTACATTTTGGTGAGTACGGTTTACAAGCATTAGATGCTTCTTGGATTACTAACCGTCAAATCGAATCTGCTCGTATTGCAATGACTCGTTACATGAAGCGTGGTGGTAAGGTTTGGATCAAAATCTTCCCTTCTAAACCATACACAGCTAAGCCGTTAGAAGTTCGAATGGGTTCTGGTAAAGGTGCTCCTGAAGGATGGGTAGCAGTTGTCAAGCCTGGAAAGATTATGTTTGAAATCTCTGGTGTTTCTGAAGAAGTTGCTCGTGAGGCTTTACGTCTTGCTTCTCATAAATTACCGGTTAAATGTAAGTTTGTAAAACGCGAAGAAGTGGGTGGTGACGCAAATGAAAGCTAATGATATTCGTAACTTAACCACTGCTGAAATTGAGCAAAAGACGAAATCACTTAAAGAAGAGTTGTTCAACCTTCGCTTTCAACTAGCGACTGGACAATTAGATAATCCAGCCCGTATTCGTGAAGTTCGTAAAGCAATCGCACGTGCAAAGACTGTTTTGCGTGAACGTGAGCTTGGAATTAACAACGGCTAAAAAGGAGGTTTGCTTAAATGGAACGCAACCAACGTAAAGTTTACAGAGGACGTGTTGTTTCTGATAAGATGGATAAGACAATTTCAGTTCTTGTTGAAACTTACAAGAAAGATCGTCTTTATGGAAAACGCGTAAAATACTCTAAAAAGTTTAAAGCACATGATGAAAACAATAGCGCTAAAATTGGTGATATCGTTGAAATCATGGAGACTCGTCCGCTTTCTAAAGACAAACGTTTCCGCTTAGTACAAATTGTAGAAGAAGCGGTTATTATCTAATAGAATATTGGTTTTGAAGGGAGGTAAGTTTGTATGATTCAACAAGAATCCCGTTTAAAAGTTGCAGATAATTCTGGTGCTCGTGAAGTACTTTGTATTAAAGTATTAGGTGGTTCTGGCCGTAAGACGGCTAACATTGGTGATGTTATTGTTTGTACGGTAAAACAAGCAACACCAGGTGGCGTTGTCAAGAAAGGTGACGTCGTTCGTGCAGTAATCGTACGTACAAAGAGCGGTGCTCGTCGTAATGATGGTTCTTACATCAAGTTCGATGAAAATGCTGCAGTAATTATTCGTGATGATAAGAGCCCACGTGGTACTCGTATTTTTGGACCTGTTGCACGTGAACTTCGTGAAAACCAATTCATGAAGATTGTGTCTCTTGCTCCGGAAGTTCTTTAATAGAAGATTATTGAAAGGCCCTGTCAAGGAGGTGCGAACATGGCAAATATGCATGTCAAAAAAGGTGATACTGTTAAGGTCATCTCTGGAAAAGACAAAGGGAAACAAGGTGTAATCCTTGAGGCGTTCCCAAAGAAGAACCGTGTACTTGTTGAAGGTGTAAACATTGTTAAGAAACATGCTAAACCTTCTCAAGATAACCCACAAGGTGGAATCTTGAATCAAGAAGCACCAATTCATTCTTCTAACGTTATGCCTATCGACCCTAAGTCTGGTGAACCTACTCGTGTAGGTCATAAGGTAGAGAACGGTAAAAAGGTACGTATTGCTAAGAAGTCTGGCGAATCTTTAGATAAGTAAGTCAGTGTGTGAAAGGAGGTCAATCGTATGAGTCGATTAAAAGAAAAGTATACAAGTGAAATTGTTCCTTCTCTAGTAGAGAAGTTCAACTATTCATCTGTTATGGGTGTGCCGAAGCTTGAGAAGATCGTTGTTAACATGGGTGTTGGTGACGCAGTATCAAATGCAAAGGCACTTGACAAAGCAGTTGAAGAATTAACTGAAATTACAGGTCAAAAACCTTTAGTTACTAAGGCAAAAAAATCAATTGCAGGATTCAAACTACGTGAAGGTATGCCAATTGGCGCGAAAGTAACACTTCGTGGAGAGCGTATGTATGATTTCCTTGATAAGTTAATTTCTGTATCACTACCACGTGTACGTGACTTCCGCGGTGTTTCTAAAAAAGCATTCGACGGTCGTGGAAACTACACTTTAGGTGTAAAAGAGCAATTGATCTTCCCTGAAATTGATTACGATAAAGTGGATAAAGTTCGTGGTATGGATGTTGTTATCGTAACTACAGCTAACACAGATGAAGAAGCTCGTGAACTATTAACACAAATGGGAATGCCATTTCAAAAATAATCGAAGTCGTTTCGAAGAGGAGGGAAAACGTTGGCGAAGAAATCAATGATTGCAAAGCAAAAACGCACACAGAAGTATAAAGTTCAGGAATATACTCGCTGTGAACGTTGCGGTCGTCCTCATTCAGTATTACGTAAGTTTAAACTTTGCAGAATTTGCTTCAGAGAACTTGCTCACAAAGGGCAAATTCCTGGTGTGAAAAAAGCTAGTTGGTAATCCCAAGAACGGGAAGGAGGTAAATAATATGGTCATGACAGATCCAATTGCAGATATGCTTACTCGCATTCGTAATGCAAACACGGTACACCACGAGAAGCTTGAATTACCTGCTTCTAAGGTGAAGAAAGAAATCGCAGAAATCCTTAAACGTGAAGGTTTCATCCGTGATTTTGAATATGTTGAAGATAACAAGCAAGGTGTAATCCGCATCTTCTTAAAATATGGTGCTACAAATGAGCGTGTAATTACTGGACTTAAGCGTATTAGTAAACCAGGTCTTCGCGTTTATGCGAAAGCTGGAGAGCTTCCACGTGTACTAGGTGGTCTTGGTATCGCATTAGTGTCAACATCAAAAGGCGTAATGACAGACAAGGATGCGCGTCAACAACAAATTGGTGGCGAAGTCTTAGCTTACGTTTGGTAAGACAATCCTTGAATTGAACGGAGGTGCAAAAGAATGTCTCGTATTGGTAAAAAACCAGTAGAAGTCCCTAGTGAAGTTACTATTTCCCTTGATGGAACGTTTTTGACTGTTAAAGGTCCTAAAGGCGAATTGAAGCGTAATCTTCACGAAGATATGAAAATCAATATTGAAGAAAATCAAGTGACGGTTGAGCGTCCTTCTGATAACAAGGAACATCGTGCACTACACGGTACAACTCGTAGCTTAATCAATAACATGGTTGAAGGTGTAACAAAAGGTTTCGAACGTTCACTTGAACTTGTCGGTGTCGGTTACCGTGCTACTAAGTCAGGTCAGAAACTTGTTCTTAACGTTGGTTACTCTCATCCAGTTGAAATCGTTCCTGAGCAAGGAATTGAGGTTGAAGTTCCTTCTAACACGAAAGTAATTGTTAAAGGAATTGATAAGGAACGCGTAGGTGCACTAGCATCTAACATTCGTTCTGTTCGTTTACCTGAGCCTTACAAAGGAAAAGGTATCCGTTATGAAGGCGAATATATTCGTCGTAAAGAAGGTAAGACTGGTAAATAATCACTAACTCACGGAAAGGAATGACGTTCAATGATTACGAAGCGTAATAAAAACGTAGCTCGTAAGAAGCGACATGCACATGTTCGTCGTGCGATTACAGGAACACCTGAACGTCCTCGTCTAAATGTTTTCCGTTCATCTAAACATATTTACGCTCAATTAATTGATGATGTAAATGGTGTTACACTTGCTTCTGCATCTACACTTGATTCAGAGGTAGCTGCAGATGCAACGAAAACAGATGCGGCAAAATTAGTAGGTGAACTCGTTGCGAAACGCGCGATTGAAAATGGACATAAAGTAGTTGTATTTGACCGTGGTGGTTATTTATATCACGGACGTGTTGCAACACTAGCAGATGCAGCTCGCGAAGCTGGCTTGCAATTCTAAGAAAAAAAGGAGGGAAAACGAATGCGTCGTATTGACCCTAATACGTTGGAACTTGAGGAAAAAGTAGTAGCTATCAATCGTGTAGCTAAAGTAGTTAAAGGTGGACGTCGTTTCCGCTTTGCTGCATTAGTTGTTGTTGGCGATAAAAATGGCCACGTTGGATTCGGTATGGGTAAAGCTCAAGAAGTACCAGAAGCAATCCGTAAGGCTGTAGAAGATGCAAAGAAAAATTTAATTGAAGTACCTGTTGTTGGCACAACAATCCCTCATGAGATTGTTGGACATTTTGGTGCAGGACGTGTCCTACTTAAAAATGCTTCAGAAGGTACAGGAATCATCGCTGGTGGACCAGTACGTGCGGTACTAGAGTTAGCTGGTATCGGTGATATTCTTTCAAAATCTCTTGGTTCAAACAACCCGATCAACATGGTTCGTGCAACTATGGAAGGTCTTAAAGGTTTAAAACGTGCTGAAGAGGTTGCTAAACTTCGCGGCAAATCCGTGGAAGAACTGTTAGGATAAGGAGGGAAAGTAAATGGCTAAGAAATTAGAAATTACCCTCACTCGTAGTCTTATCGGGCGCCCGGAAGACCAACGCGTTACTGTGAACACACTTGGTTTGCGTAAGATGCACCAAACAGTAGTTCAACAAGATAACGCTGCGATTCGCGGTATGGTAAACAAGGTATCTCACCTTATAACTGTAAAAGAGATCGAAGCTTAATTGATAATATTTAAATACGAGGAGGTGTCGACATGAAACTTCATGAGTTGAAACCTGCAGAAGGATCACGTAAAGTTCGCAACCGCGTAGGTCGCGGAATCGGTTCTGGTAACGGTAAGACAGCAGGAAAAGGACATAAAGGACAAAACGCTCGTTCGGGCGGTGGAGTACGTCCTGGTTTTGAGGGTGGTCAAAACCCTTTATACCGTCGTCTACCGAAACGTGGGTTCACAAACCCAACTCGTAAGGAGTATACAGTAGTTAACCTTGATACGCTAAACCGCTTTGATGCGGGTACTGAGGTTACACCTGAGCTTCTTATTGAGTCGGGTACAGTGAAAAACGTAAAAGTTGGTATCAAGGTTCTAGGTAATGGAAATCTTGAGAAAAACTTAACTGTTAAAGCACATAAGTTCTCAGCGTCTGCAGTAGAAGCTATCGAAGCTGCTGGCGGTAAAACTGAGGTGATTTAATGTTCCGGACTATCTCCAACATTATGCGCGTGGGTGATTTACGCCAAAAGGTGATTTTCACCCTCCTTATGCTCATTGTCTTTCGTATCGGAAGTTTTATCCCTGTTCCAGGAGCGAACAAGGATGTACTAAATTTTCACGATCAAGCGAATGCATTTGGGTTTTTGAATACGTTTGGTGGTGGAGCTTTAGGGAACTTTTCGATCTTCGCAATGGGTATTATGCCATATATCACTGCATCGATTGTTGTGCAGTTATTACAAATGGATGTCGTACCTAAATTTGCTGAATGGGCGAAAGAAGGGGAAGCTGGTCGACGTAAATTAGCTCAGTTTACCCGTTATGGAACAATCGTGTTAGGTTTTATTCAAGCATTAGGAATGTCTATTGGCTTTAACTCCTTATTTCCAGGTTTAATTCCTAATCCTAGTGTTCCAACTTATTTATTTATCGCTTTAGTGTTAACTGCAGGTACTGCTTTCTTAATGTGGTTAGGTGAGCAGATTACAGCAAAGGGTGTAGGTAACGGGATTTCAATTATTATCTTTGCAGGTATTGCTGCGGGGATCCCTAATGGAGTTAACCAAATCTATGCTACTCAAATTGAAGGTGCTGGGGAGCAACTTTTCCTAAGTATTGTTACCGTCCTTCTTATTGCACTTGCTGTATTAGCGATCATCGTCGTTGTTATCTTCGTTCAACAAGCATTAAGAAAAGTACCAGTGCAATACGCTAAGCGTTTAGTAGGGCGTAGTCCTGTAGGCGGCCAGTCTACACATTTACCGTTAAAGGTAAATGCTGCAGGTGTAATTCCGGTTATCTTTGCACTCTCTTTGTTTATCTTTCCGCCAACCGTTGCTGGTTTCTTTGGAACTGATAATCAGATCGCTGCTTGGGTAACAAGAGTATTTGATTATACTCAACCAATTGGTATGGTCGTTTATGCACTTCTTATCATTGGATTTACGTATTTCTATACGTTTATCCAAGTTAATCCGGAAAAAATGGCTGACAACCTCAAAAAGCAAGGTGGGTATATCCCAGGCATTCGTCCCGGTAAGACTACACAGACTTACTTAACACGTATTTTATATCGATTAACGTTTGTTGGTGCACTCTTTCTTGCTATTGTTTCCATTATTCCTGTATTCTTCACTAGATTGATGGATTTACCACCTGCTGTACAGGTTGGTGGTACTGGATTATTAATCGTTGTTGGTGTAGCATTAGACACGATGAAGCAAATTGAAAGTCAGCTAATTAAACGTTCTTATAAAGGATTTATTAAGTAATAAGGGGATCTGGGAAGTCGTTTTCTTCCCGTTCGCCTTCTGTTGTTAAATCGGAGCGATGGAGGGAGATTGGAATGAATCTAATTTTAATGGGATTACCTGGTGCTGGTAAAGGCACACAAGCTGAGAGAATTGTTAAGGAGTACGGCATTCCCCATATTTCAACGGGCGATATGTTTCGCGCTGCGATTAAGGGTGAAACCGAACTTGGCTTAAAAGCTAAATCTTTCATGGATGCTGGCGAACTTGTACCTGATGAAGTAACAATCGGGATTGTAAGAGATCGTTTAGCAGAAGATGACTGTCAAAATGGTTTCTTGTTAGACGGATTTCCTCGTACAGTTGCTCAAGCAGAAGCGTTAGAAGAGTTACTAGTATCTCTTGGACGTAAGATTGATTATGTCTTAAACGTTGATGTTCCTGAACAGCTTTTAATGGATCGTTTAACTGGACGTCGTGTTTCTCCTACTTCTGGTAGAACATATCATGTCATTTTCAATCCACCTAAAGTGGAAGGGATTTGTGATGTTGACGGAAAAGAATTAGTTCAACGTGATGATGATAAGCCAGAAACAGTGAAAAAGCGTCTTGAAGTAAACCAAAAGCAAGCAAAGCCTTTAGTAGATTTCTACACAGAAAAAGGCTACCTGCGTGATATAAATGGTGATCAAGATATAGATAAAGTATTTGAAGATATTGATCAGCTGTTGAAAGGACTTCATGCATGATCATTTGTAAGACGGATAGAGAAATTGAAATCATGCGCGAAGCCGGTAAAATTGTTGCTTTAACGCATCAAGCGTTAAAAGAACATATTCAGCCTGGCATATCTACAAAAGAGTTGGATGAGATTGCTGAAAAGTTGGTTCGTTCTCACGGAGCAACTCCCTCATTCAAAGGTTATAATGGGTTTACAGGCAGCATCTGTGCTTCGGTAAATGAGGAACTAGTACACGGTATTCCTGGAAAGAGAGTGCTTAAAGATGGAGATGTCATTAGCATTGACATCGGAGCTTATTATAATGGTTATCACGGAGATTCAGCATGGACATATGCAGTAGGCGAGATTTCTAAAAAAGATCAAGAATTGCTTGATGTTACAGAAACGTCCCTTTTTAAAGGTTTGGAGTTTGCTAAACCAGGGAATCGCTTATCAGATATCTCACATGCGATTCAAACGTATGCAGAACCATTAGGATATTCGATCGTTCGTGAGTATGTTGGACACGGTGTTGGGCAAGACTTGCATGAGGACCCTCAAATTCCTCATTACGGTCCGCCAGGCAAAGGTCCAAGACTTAAACCAGGAATGGTTTTGGCTATTGAACCGATGATTAATGCTGGTACACGGTATGTACGTACTCTTTCTGATAACTGGACAGTTGTGACAGTTGATGGAAAGAATTGTGCACACTTTGAGCATACAATTGCTATTACGGAGTCAGGTTTTGAAATCTTAACGAAAGCTTAAATGTAGGTGATGATGTCTATGCAAGACTCTGGTTCTTCTCCGGAGATTGGTCAAATTGTTCTGATTACAAAAGGCCGTGATCAAGGTCAATTAGGGATTATAGTTGAACTAATTGATGATCGCTTTGTGAAAATCGCTGATGGTGATAGAAGAAAAGTTGACCGAATGAAGAAAAAGAACATGAATCACCTAGAGTTATTAGATTACATTGCTGATGAAGTGAAGAGCAGCTTTGTTGAAACAGGACGTGTTACTAATGGAAAATTACGTTACGCTATAACGAATTTCTTAGAGCATCATTCTGATTTACTGAAGGAAGGAGAGTGAGCCCATGGCTAAAGAAGATGTTATTGAGGTAGAAGGTACAGTTATTGAACCTCTTCCAAATGCAATGTTTCGTGTTGAATTAGAAAATGGTCATAAGATTCTTGCCCACGTTTCTGGAAAGATTCGTATGCATTTCATTCGAATTCTTCCTGGTGATAAGGTGACTGTTGAACTTTCTCCTTATGACTTAACACGTGGACGAATCACATATCGATACAAATAATACGTTGCGAGAGCGACTAGCATGATAATCTTTGATTGTCCTGCTTTAATCTGATTAGTTGTAATCAGAGGACTCCGTACCATATAGGAGGTAAAAAAAATGAAGGTAAGACCATCAGTCAAGCCTATTTGTGAAAAGTGTAAAGTTATCCGTCGTAAGGGGACGGTAATGGTTATTTGTGAAAACCCTAAGCATAAGCAAAAACAAGGCTAAATAACAAGGAGGTGCTGCACATGGCACGTGTTGCAGGCGTCGATATTCCTCGTGACAAACGCGTAGTAATTTCACTTACGTATGTTTTCGGGATCGGCAAAGCTAAGTCGTCTGAAATTCTAGCGAAAGCAGGTGTATCTGAAGATACTCGCGTTCGTGATCTAACAGAAGAAGAATTAGGACGCATTCGTGAAGCAGTTGAAAGCTATAGAGTAGAAGGTGACCTTCGTCGTGAAGTTTCACTTAATATTAAACGTCTAATTGAAATTGGTTCATACCGTGGTATCCGCCACCGTCGTGGTTTACCTGTTCGTGGACAAAATTCTAAAAACAATGCTCGTACGCGTAAAGGTCCTCGTCGTACAGTAGCAAATAAGAAAAAGTAGTAAAGGAGGTCGCATAAAAAATGGCTAAGAAAACGAATACTCGTCCAAAGCGTCGTCAACGTAAAAATGTTGAAACTGGAGTTGCTCACATTCGTTCAACTTTCAACAATACGATCGTGACAATTACAGATACGCATGGTAATACAATTTCTTGGGCTAGTGCTGGTGGATTAGGATTCAAAGGTTCTCGTAAGTCAACTCCATTCGCTGCTCAAATGGCAGCTGAAACTGCTGGTAAAACAGCAATGGAGCATGGCATGAAAACTATCGAGGTTTCTGTTAAGGGACCTGGTGCTGGTCGTGAAGCGGCAATCCGTTCTTTACAAGCTGTTGGACTTGAAGTTAACATGATCAAAGATGTTACTCCTGTTCCTCACAACGGTTGTCGCCCACCAAAACGTCGCAGAGTATAACGGAAAAAATCTTTGTATAGATTTTCCTGGCTTTGTCAATACTGGATAGAGCGATAACAGTCCTGTTGGCAAAATTGGTGTAAGCTTAGGAATTGCCTGCTGGTTATCCGGTAAGGCAATCCTTGCAGTCTACCGGAGTTCGACGTTTTGAAGGAGGGTTTGTTTAATGATAGAAATTGAGAAGCCAAATATTGAAGCGGTTGAAGTAAGTGAAGACGCAAAGTATGGGAAGTTTGTGATAGAACCATTAGAACGTGGGTATGGTACTACGCTAGGTAACTCCTTACGTCGTATTCTTCTCTCCTCTTTACCAGGCGCTGCTGTAACATCTGTTCAAATTGATTCTGTATTACATGAGTTCTCTACAATCGAAGGTGTTGTAGAAGATGTAACGACAATCATTTTGAACCTAAAGAAGCTTGCTCTTAAAATCTATTCTGATGAAGAGAAGACCCTTGAAATCGACATCCAAGGTGAGGGTGTTGTAACAGCAAATGATTTAACACACGACAGCGATGTTGAAGTTCTGAATCCTGATCTTCACATTGCAACTCTTGCAAAAGGCGCTCATCTTCGTATGCGACTTATTGCAAAGCGTGGTCGTGGTTATGTTCTTGCTGAGGGCAATAAGAATGATGATCAACCAATTGGAGTTCTTCCTATTGATTCGATTTACACACCAGTTTCACGTGTGAATTATCAAGTTGAGAATACACGCGTCGGTCAAGTAACCAACTATGACAAACTAACTCTTGATGTCTGGACTGACGGAAGCATCCGTCCTGAAGAAGCTGTTTCTTTAGGTGCTAAGATCTTAACTGAGCATTTAAACATTTTTGTTGGAATGACGGACCAAGCACAAAATGCTGAAATTATGGTTGAAAAAGAAGAAGATCAGAAAGAGAAAGTTCTTGAAATGACAATTGAAGAACTTGATCTATCGGTTCGTTCTTACAACTGTTTAAAGCGTGCGGGGATTAATACGGTTCAAGAATTAACTCATAAGTCTGAAGAAGACATGATGAAGGTTCGTAATCTTGGTCGTAAGTCATTAGAAGAAGTTCAAGAGAAGCTTGGAGAGCTAGGACTCGGTCTTCGTAAAGAAGAATAGTACTACCCCTCAACTTTTCTATTACGTTTTATATAGTGTTGTTCGAGTAATCGAGCAGGTAACAAAGGAGGGAAACGAACATGGCATACGCAAAATTAGGTCGTGATAGCGCTGGTCGTAAGGCTCTATTCCGTGATTTAGCAACTGATCTTATCATTAACGAGCGTATCGAAACAACTGAAGCGAAAGCAAAAGAGCTTCGTTCAATCGTTGAGAAAATGATTACACTTGGAAAGCGTGGAGATTTACACGCACGTCGTCAAGCTGCTGCTTTTATCCGTAGAGAAGTAGCAAATGAAGAGACTGGCGAAGACGCAATCCAAAAACTTTTCTCTGATATTGCAACTCGTTATGAAGAGCGTCAAGGTGGTTATACACGTATCCTTAAAATGGGTCCTCGTCGTGGTGACGGTGCACCTATGGTTATTATCGAGCTTGTATAATTGAATTGATACATGAGTGAATAGATGAGGCGACAAAGGGCAAATCAGATCTGAGCACGTATGCTCTGACTCTGGGCCCTTTTTTGTTTGCCCATTTTTCTAAGAGGGTGAAGATGTGTCCGCTTTAATTTCTTTAGACAAAGTCACTTTTCAGTATGAAAATGCCGGTGATTACGCGTTAATCGATCTTACTGTCAGTATTGAAGCTAATGAATGGGTTGCTATACTTGGCCGGAATGGGTCAGGTAAATCAACGTTTGGTCGCCTTCTAAACGGATTGCACTTACCTACTAAAGGTACGGTAATGGTCTCTGGAATGTCTACTAAAAACGAAAGTGACATTTGGTCCATTCGTAGTGTAGTAGGGATGGTTTTTCAAAACCCCGATCATCAATTCGTAGCCACGACTGTAAGAGATGACTTAGCATTTGGATTAGAAAACTTAGGTGTCAAACGTGAAATCATGGAAGAGAGAATTACAAAGTACGCCTCATTAATCGGAATCTCTCATCTTCTTGAATCTGAACCACATCGTTTATCTGGTGGTCAAAAACAGAGAGTTGCCATTGCTGGGATTATGGCTATGGAGCCAGAAGTAATTGTCTTTGATGAAGCCACTTCCATGCTTGATCCGATTGGTAGAAAAGAAGTGATGGATACGATTCAAATGTTGCATCAAAGAGGGGTTACGATTATATCGATTACGCACGACATGGATGAAGCCGTGCTTGCTAGTCGGTTGCTTCTTTTTCATGAAGGAAGGCTGGCATTAGAAGGGCGCCCAGAAGAGTTGTTTTCTCAAAAAGAGAGAATATCAGAGTTAGGGTTATCTCTTCCTTTTTCGGTTGAATTGCAGCATAAGCTTGAAGAAGAAGGAATTACATTACGTAATACTTGCCTGAGTGAAAGTGAGCTGATGAATGAGTTATGGACATTGTATTCAACAAAGTAGAATATCGCTATATGGAAGGGACACCCTTTGAGAAGGTAGCGCTCAAAGATTTTTCTATAACCATTCCGTCAGGCTCTTTTACCGCTGTAATCGGTCATACCGGCTCTGGTAAGTCAACGTTTATTCAACATATTAATGGATTGCTACGTCCTAGTGCTGGCTCAGTTAAGGTAGGTAACTATGAGTTGATAGCTGGCGAGAAGAAAGTAGATTTAAGAGGCTTGAGGAAACGGGTAGGATTAGTTTTTCAATACCCAGAGCATCAGCTATTTGAAGAAACGGTAGAAAAAGATATTTGCTTTGGTCCTATTAACTTTGGGTTACCTAAAGAGAAGGCAATCAGACGGGCGAAGGATCTTCTTCCGCTCGTTGGTCTTAAAGAAGACATTCTATCAACCTCTCCCTTTCAATTAAGCGGTGGTCAGATGCGCAGAGTTGCGATAGCGGGAGTGCTAGCTGTTCAACCAGCGGTGCTTGTGTTAGATGAACCTGCTGCCAGTCTTGACCCAGAGGGGCGGGATCAAATGATGAAGCTGTTTTATGACTATCATAAAACAAACGAAACGACGACAGTTCTTGTCACTCATCATATGGAGGATGCGGCTAAGTATGCAGATCAAATTATTGTGCTTCATAATGGTTCCATTGAAATGGTTGGGGGGCGAGAACTTATTTTTGAACAGGCGGCAAGATTGCATGAAATAGGACTCGACCTGCCTAAGTCTGTCCGTTTTCTACAAAGCATAAAAGAGAAGTTTGGCTTAGATGAGGTACCTATGCATTTTGATACAAAAGGTACTTCACATTTCTTAGGAAATTTATTTAAGCATAAAGGGGAGTAGATCAATGTTACAAAATGTCATCATTGGACAATATGTATCTACTTCTTCGATCTTACATCGTCTAGACCCACGGTCAAAGTTAATTAGTGTTTTTTTATTAGTTCTCATTATATTTCTTGCGAATAATTGGCTAACAAATACATTAATTATTTTATTTACAATTGGTATGGTAACTTTATCACGTGTACCACTTTCGTTTATTTATAAAGGGATTCGGCCAATTCTTTGGCTAGTTTTGTTCACTTTTATTCTTCATCTTTTTTTAACAAGAGAAGGAGAAGTGCTCTTTAGATTAGGTTTTTTTACTCTTTATGAGGAAGCGCTGCGACAAGGGGTTACAATTGCTATTCGTTTAATAACGATTATCTTGCTTACTTCACTCGTAACTCTGACAACAAGGCCGATTGATCTTACAGATGGGCTTGAAAGCTTATTTAGCCCATTAAAGAAAATTCGTCTACCTGCGCATGAGCTAGCTCTAATGATGTCAATAGCTTTACGATTTATCCCAACCTTTATGCAGGAAACGGAAAAAATTATGAAGGCTCAGATGGCAAGGGGTGTCGATTTCACATCGGGTCCTATTGGACAACGGATTAAGGCCTTACTGCCGCTATTAGTTCCTTTATTTATTAGTGCCTTTAACCGAGCAGAGGACTTAGCTCTTGCTATGGAGTCACGTGGCTATCGTGGAGGCGAGGGGCGTACCAAATATAGATTACTTCTTTGGAAGTGGAGAGATACAATTGCATTTCTTTTTTGTGTTAGCTTTGGTACAGTAATCATTTTATTACGTTTCATATGAAAGGGAGGATGAAGGTGAAGCGAGTTGCTTTATGGGTCACATACGAAGGTACGAACTTTTCAGGTTATCAAGTTCAGCCTAATAGTCGAACCGTCCAGGAAGAAATAGAGAGGGCAGTTTCTCGAATTCATAAAGGCGAGCAGATCCGCATCCATTCATCTGGCCGCACAGACACTGGGGTGCATGCAAGAGGACAGGTTGTTCATTTTGATTCAACATTAGCCATCCCTGCTGCTCGTTGGCCTAAAGCGTTAAATGCTTGTCTTCCGGCTGATATCCGTGTGATAGAAGCTAGTTATGTCGCTTCGGACTTTCATTCTCGCTATCATGCAGTAAAAAAGGAATATCGCTATCGTGTTTTACTTGGGCAAGAAGGCGATGTGTTCAGACGGAATGTAACTCACCATGTGCCGTATCAGGTCTCGGTATCTCGTATGAAAGATGCGGCTCAAACGCTTATTGGAAAGCATGATTTTTCGTCTTTTTGTGCCGCTAATACGAGTGTGGTAGACAAAGTGCGGACATTATTTGCTATTTCCATTGAGAAAGAGCATGATGAGCTCGTTTTTAAGTTGGTTGGAAGTGGTTTTTTGTACAACATGGTTCGAATAATTGTGGGAACTTTGTTAGAAGTTGGTGCAGGCAAACGAGAAGTGAACGAACTTGCTTCAATTCTTGCTGCAAAAGATCGAACAATTGCAGGAAAGACAGCTCCTGGAACTGGACTATTTCTTTGGAAAGTATCCTACGCAGAGCATATTTTTAGTGAAATATATTAGGCTTATAAAAAAAATCATATAACAACGATGCCTAGTGTAACATTTTGTTGACATTGGGTTTTGAATATTATATGATGTTAGATGGTAATTCCAAAACCCACTAGCCCCGGGTTCGGAATGTTACATTAGACATTGGTTTTAACATTTTAGATTTTATTTTTGAAAATACGAAAGTGATCGTTTCTTTAGGAGGGAAATACATGCGTACAACATATATGGCAAAGCCAAACGAAGTTGAGCGTAAGTGGTATGTAGTAGACGCTGAAGGTCAAACGCTTGGTCGTTTAGCTTCAGAAGTTGCTTCTATCCTACGTGGTAAGAACAAACCAACTTTTACTCCTCACGTTGACACTGGTGATCATGTAATCATCATTAACGCTGAGAAAATTGAACTAACAGGTAACAAATTAAATGACAAGATTTACTACCGTCATACAAATCACCCTGGTGGTTTAAAAGCAACGAAAGCAGCTGATATGCGTGCTAACAAGCCAGAGCGCATGCTTGAGCTTGCTATCAAAGGAATGCTTCCAAAGAACACTCTTGGACGCGCACAAGGCATGAAACTTCATGTATATGCAGGACCAGAACACAAACATCAAGCTCAAAAACCAGAAGCTTATACGCTTCGTGGTTAATCGATAGGAGGGTATTATTTTGGCACAAGTACAATATTATGGTACAGGTCGCCGTAAGCACTCTGTTGCTCGCGTACGCCTATTACCAGGTGATGGCCGTATCGTTATTAACGGTCGCGAATTAGATGAATACTTCAATCTTGAAACTTTAAAGCTTATTGTTAAACAACCACTTGTTGAGGTTGGCGTAGAAGGTCAATACGACGTTCACGTTAATGTAGATGGTGGTGGTTACACAGGACAAGCGGGTGCTATCCGTCATGGTGTTGCTCGTGCTCTACTTCAAGTAGATCCTGACAACCGTCCTGCTCTTAAAACTGCAGGTTTCTTAACTCGTGATGCACGTGCGAAAGAGCGTAAGAAATACGGTCTTAAAGCAGCACGTCGTGCACCTCAGTTCTCAAAACGTTAATATATCTACGTTTCAAGGCTCTCAAGCTATTTGCTTGGGGGTCTTTTTTGTACTTGCTTTTCCTTGCGCAAGTAGGATAAATATCATTCTACATAACATATTAACTCATCAGAAATATTTTATTCGATAAGCTGACTCATTATGTCTGAGGAATTTGACCAAATGGAAATGCAATGTGTTTCTTTCGATAAAGGAAGAGGATGATTTATTGGCAACTAGACAGAGACTTCATTGAATTAATGATTTTAAATTATCAAACACTTGGACAATATCGACAGTATTTCCACTGCATGCTCCTAGTTTCTCCTTCTCATACTAATTAGAAAGAAAATGAAATGAAAGGAGCGGAGGATAATGACCGTAACTTTGCTTTCAGAAAAACGAAGGGAAAAGCAATGGAAATTTGAACGAAGTGTACTTCGAAGTCTTTCTTTGAAGAAGCTTCAAGCAAATGTTAAAGAGCATTTTAAGAATGTTGTTCCTTTTCATTTTCTTTCCCACCCTTTTTTATTAGATCCATGTATGGATATGGCTATTGATGCTTACTTATTAGGAGCTGAATATGGAAAGTTTGGTTATTTAGGTGAATCCATTGCAGACGTGAAGCAAAGATGTGATGAAGATGTTACAGAAATAACCCATTGTATTTTTAATCTTCTCCAAGGATGGTTAATTGAATCTGATTATTTGCTTGATTCCTTACAGGTTGCCACTGAAGCCTTTGTTGATCATTGGTGGACAAAAGGTTTTATTGAAGGGGAGAAAAGATACCGCTTGAGGTTGCATTAATAAATGATTTTTTCTAAATAACATACTTGCTATTACATTAAGAGGAATACAAAAAAGGGAAAAACATGAGGCCGCTGAAAAACTTCTTAAATGTTACTCAAGGAAGCGGCAATGGCTACACACGTTGCACGCCTGCTACGAGAAACCCACTCATAGCAGGCTTAAAAAAATTGCAACGGTTTCGCTCATTGCATAGAGGGCACTGAAAAAGGGAAAACCGCCTTTTTTAGTGCCCTCGAAAACATCTCCTTTTTGTATTCCTCTTTCATATTCTGCTCCTTGTCCCAATATATATAAATGGACGAGGAGGGATGATAGTGAATTTGATAAAGTGGTTAAAAGGTGGGGCATTTGCTCTAGGTGTAGTTAGTTTGTTATTTATTATTCAATATCAATTTGTAAGTAATGATTCATGGTCTACTTGGAACTTACCGTTATCAGGTAAAATAATAGTAGTTGATCCAGGGCATGGAGGAATTGATGGCGGGGCTGTTTCAAAAAGTGGAATTCTTGAAAAGGATGTTACGTTATTAATAAGTGAGCAGCTTAGAGACTATTTACAAGAAGCAGGAGCGCTTGTATTGATGACGAGAGAAGATGATCATGATTTAGCGAATGCAGAAACAAAAAAGGTAAGACAAAGGAAAAATGAAGATTTAAGACGGCGTGCAGAAATTGTAAATGATTCAGATGCTGATATGTTTGTAAGTCTTCATTTAAATGCTATTCCTTCGCCTAGATGGAGTGGCGCACAGACGTTCTACAACCGAGCGATTCCAGAAAATGAGCGTCTAGCTAAACTCGTCCAAGATGAAGTCATTCGTAATTTAGAAAATACGACAAGACAAGCTAAGCCGATTCATAACGTTTATTTAATAAAACAAGCATCTATTCCTGGTGTTTTGATTGAAGCTGGTTTTTTATCGAATCCAACGGAAGCAGAGTTATTAAATACAGAGGAATATCAACAGAAGGTAGCAGCATCGATTTATCAGGGGATCTTACGTTACTATACAGATGAAAAAGTTCCAAAATAAACTATGTGGAACCGGATTCACGTTCTTCTTTACTCCTGTGATATACTAGGGATATAACTGGAAAAAGGAAGGTGTCCGTATTGGTAACAGAAGCAGTAGTCATCGAAGCATTAAAACGAGTAAAAGATCGAGACTTAAATAAAAATCTTGTCGAAACGGGTGGCGTCCGTGAAATAAAGATAAAGGAAGGCAATGTCAGCTTGAAAATTGCCTTAGCAAAAACAGGAACTGCTGAACAAATGGAAGTACAGCAAGAGATCGTTAATGTTGTAAAGGGGGAAGGGGCTACTTCAGTAGGTCTTAGATTTGAAGAGCTATCAGATGAGGAGCTTCAAAAGTTAGGGGGCGTGAATGAACCTGCTTTTCAAGGTCCTCAAATTTTAGCGCCTAGTAGCAAAACAACATTTATTGCCGTAACAAGCGGAAAAGGCGGAGTAGGAAAATCGACCGTTTCAGTAAACCTAGCTACGACCCTTGCCCGTTTAGGTAAAAAAGTAGGAATCATAGATGCTGATATTTACGGGTTTAGTGTACCTGATATGATGGGAATTGAGGAGCGTCCGAAAGTTATAGCCGATCGAATCTATCCCGTTGAGCGTTTCGATGTAAAAGTCATTTCAATGGGATTCTTTGTTGAAGATAATGCTCCTGTTATCTGGAGAGGTCCAATGCTTGGAAAGATGTTAAATCAATTCTTCACGGAAGTAGAATGGGGAGATCTGGATTATTTAGTATTAGACTTGCCGCCTGGAACAGGTGATGTAGCATTAGACCTTCATACGATGCTTCCGCATTCAAAAGAGATACTTGTAACTACTCCTCATGCTACAGCGGCATTTGTTGCTGCACGGGCAGGAACAATGGCGATTAAAACACATCATGAAATCTTAGGTGTTGTTGAAAATATGGCTTACTTTGAAAGCCGTGTAACAGGTGAAAAAGAGTATGTTTTTGGTACGGGTGGAGGCGAAAGGCTAACAGAGGAATTAAAGACTGATTTATTAGGACAAATTCCTTTAGGCCAGCCAGAGATTAATAAAGATGACTTTGCTCCATCAGTCTATGCTGCGGATCATCCAATTGGACAAATTTATGAACAGATTTCTAAAAGAGTTATTGAAAAAACAAGCTAACAAAAAAAACTCATTGTAAGGCCACTGAAAAAGGTACGGTTTTTACCTTTTTTCAGTGGCCTCCTCATTGGGCTTTTTTTGTTGAGTTAGCAAGTTAGGTTGTGGAATTATGTTGAAAGAGGGTAATGTGTAACTCTGAAGCTAGTTACCCCCCCCCGCCACCACCTTCTCCACCGCCTTCAGCAGGCTGGTCTTGTTTTTCCATTTGTTGCTCGGCGACTCTTGTGAGTATTTCGTTTATCTTCGCTGTAAAATAAGGGCTCTCAAAAGACTCTGACATGATAGCCATAACTTGTGTGCGATATTCCTTTGATTTCATTGTTTCTAAAAAGGCATCTTCCATTTCTGGGTCTTGTAGCACGGTAATCATCATAGCTTGATATTCTGGATCTTTCATCAAACTCTTAAGCATTTTTTCATTTTCCGTTTGCATGCTTTCTGCGAATGTTTGAGCAAATTCAGGATCTTTCATCACTTCTTGCCAAAATGATTTACCTTCCTCAGACGTAAGAGTTGTTTGTATTGTTTCTTTTACGAAATCTGTATCCATGACGATTTCTTTTTTTACTTCTTCATCTGATAAAACTTCTTGTACTGCTTTTTTTCCTTCATCAGTTTGCAGCATATCAACCATCATTTTTTTTGTGGTGTCGTAATCAGGATTGTTATTACCGCCGCTATTGTCTGCTGCTGCGCAACTAGCTAGAGTAATAAGAAGGAAACTAATAACAATTACAGATAAAGTTTGTCTCATGCTGTGCGGCTCCTTTCGGTCATTTTGTCATTAATTTGAGATATTTGTCTTGTAATTATTCATGACAATTAGAGAAGTTCTAGCATTTTTTTTAGGAGATTGTTACAATCATGTAAGCATAATTGAATAATGGGGGATTTGTCTGTGAACAGTCGAAAAGTTGTTTACTTGTTTTTTTCCACTCTTTTAGTTGGTAGCATTAGTGGTGCGATTGTTGGATTTATATTGGATTTCCACGTATATACAGAAGGTTCGTTTTTGAATTTATTTTTTGGGTTACTATGGTTACTTGGTATTTGTGCCGCGTTTAGTTTAATTAGTCAAATGGGCTTCTTTGCATATTTAACGGTTCACCGATTTGGTCTTGCATTATTTAAATCACAGAAGCTATGGAATTATGTACAAATGATTCTTGTTGGTTTTGTTGTTTTTGATTTAATTTATTTCAGGTACATTGCGTTTGCTGAACCAGGTGAAACGATCTTTCATTACATGATCATGCCAATCTTGTTACTCATCTACGGACTTCTGATTGCTTATTTAAAGGCCAAAGATACAAACCAAGGTGCGTTTATCCCTGCCTTATTCTTTATTGTTGTCGTTACTTCAATTGAATGGGTTCCAGCATTAACGGTAAATGATCCTAAATGGTTATGGCTTTATTTTACTCCTTTAATTACAGCGAATACATGGCAACTCTTAACCCTACATCGTTTGACAAAAAAAGAAAATTAGTAGAATTTAATCGAAAGAGGGCACTCTGTCTTTATACAGGGTGCCCTCTTTGTTATTTGATTTCTTCGTTTTCTGATATTGTACTTGCAATTAAATCTTCAACTGTCGTGAAAGAAAATCCTTTGCCTCGAAGTTGATCAATGACAATAGGTAGAGCCTTATGCGTTTGTTTGACAGAATCAGAAGCATGAAACAAAATGACGTCTCCAGAACTTGTTTCAGGTACGACTGCATTTACAATTGCATCAACACCAGGGTTTTGGTAGTCTTTTGAGTTAACACTCCAGTGAACAACGCTATAGCCTTGTTTATCAGCCAAGCTTAATACACGCTTGTCAAATGAACCATTCGGAGGACGTAAAAGCGTAGGTTTATCCCCGATAAGTTCAGATAAAATTTGAGTACTCTGATTGATATCTTTTCTTATCTTTTCATCATCCCAACTTGTATAGTCTTTATATTGATAACCGTGACTCCCAACAGTGTGGCCTCTTTCTTTAATCTCTTTTACAACATCAGGATAGCGCTCTGCCCAGGAAGCAGAAACAAAAAAGTTTGCATGATCTACTTCTTTTTGGTCTAGAATGTCTAAAATCGGACCAATACGATTTTCTCCCCAACTTATGTTAAACGTTAACGCTACCTGTTTGTCATTAGTCTCAGCCTTATAAAAAGCTTGCGGTCCATCTGGGGTAGAGAAGACGGTTATTTGGGAACGTTCTACAAAAAGTAAACCAGCCGTAAAAAAGGCAGCGATGATAATTAGTGATAATTGCTTAATTCGTTTGGCATGAAAGATCCAAAAGAAATTCATTTCTTACCCTCCTTGTCCATTGTTATGACCAATCTATGGTGTAAACATAGAAGATATGAATAAAATTGGAACAAATTGAAAATAATTTAAAAGAGTTTTTGAGAGAAGAACTGGAGATCATCATGTAGAAAGATTTTTGTAGTTGTTAGTCACAATAGTCGAGGTGGTTTTGTTGTTAGGGGTTATTTTAAACGAAAAAGAGGTACAAGAAGTAGAATATATGTTAAAAAGAGAAATGGAAGAGTTACTATTAGACCTATCTGATCCGCGGATTGATGATGTAGTAAAACGTGCAATGGAGGAAAAGTACCAGATTGTTTTTAAAATCTATAAACGATTCGTACCTCCTAAGGAAACCATGAAATATGTTCTAAACAAACGCAGCACACAGTAATTTGTGTGCTGGTTCTTATTGTTACGGGTTAGAAATAATACAAAAAGGTGTGACTGTTTAGTTTTTAAATTAATTTTCGATTTAGTGTTGACTTCATTGTAGGCAGGATGGTATATTATTTCTTGCCGCAAATAGTTCTTAAAAAGTGGTGTTGACCAATAAAACTGTTTGTGTTATAGTAAAACAGGTCGCTAATGACCGACAATTAGTTCTTTGAAAACTGAACAAAAGCCAAGCGAAATAGAGATACATGATATCTCGTCAATTTTTCTCATCGTTTTTATTAAAACGATGAAGTATCGTTAGCGATACATTTTGAGCTAATCAGCTTGCCATTTTTATGGAGAGTTTGATCCTGGCTCAGGACGAACGCTGGCGGCGTGCCTAATACATGCAAGTCGAGCGGACATCATAAGAGCTTGCTCTTATGATGTTAGCGGCGGACGGGTGAGTAACACGTGGGCAACCTGCCCTGTAGATCGGGATAACACCGAGAAATCGGTGCTAATACCGGGTAATAGATTGAACGCGCATGCGTTTACTCTCAAAGA
>NZ_JBWQTU010000017.1:0-82012 GCF_056619925.1 Halalkalibacter sp. HAAS-P013 | reverse complement strand
TTACTCACCCGTCCGCCGCTAACGTCATAAGAGCAAGCTCTTAATCAGTCCGCTCGACTTGCATGTATTAGGCACGCCGCCAGCGTTCGTCCTGAGCCAGGATCAAACTCTCCATAAAAGTGTTTGAGTTGTTACACGTTAGCATGACAACATAGCTCATTTTATTTCAACCTATTATAATAGGATTTAATTGACGAGATTTGGTTCATTTCAAGAAATAAACTACTTCTCTTTTTCGCTTGGCTTTTGTTCAGTTTTCAAAGAACTCTTTTTCGTGTCACTCGTTAGCGACATTTACCATCATAACACAACAACCAATTCCGCGCAATAACTTTTTCAAAAGATATTTTCGTGAGTTATTATGAAACAACCAGTCGTTAACTGCGACAAGGAATAATATATCATATAAAATAATTCTCCGCAACAGTTAATTAAAAATTAATTTTGGGGCTAAGTATAATAATCTAACATTAATTTGGTGTACTAGCAACTACAAATTTAAATACACAGTAACTATAACCACAAGCCTCCTTCAGCCGCTTAATTCCTTCTTCTCTCTACTTATAGAATGTTCTAGAGCAAATAGTCCTACCTCGACTCCCTAGACCGAGGTCTGTCTGACAGATTCTAACAGGCGAAATGAATAAGTCAAACGAAGCGCCGTTTGCAGATTCCGAACCAAGGTACACTCCCGCTTGTTAGACGGTAACACCAAATGATTCTTAATTCACACTTTGTTTGCACTCTCGGTAAATATGGATTTGGAAGTAAAAAAAAGCAATAGGCACAGTCTAACTAGGCTGTACTTATTGCTTTTCATTATTCAGATTTCACTTTAAAAAACACTTTGTCTACATTGTACTTCGCCTTGAGTTCATTAATAATAAACGTCTCATAGATTTCTCTATGTACAGGGCCTTCGATCACACAAACATCAATTTTAGTAACTTCATCTCTATGCATTTTGATTGGCGATACAGTATCCTCAAAATGTTTTTTGATTCTTTGTCTTAACTTCCTTGCTTTACCGACGAACAATAACTCCTTATTGTCATTATAAAACATAAAAATCCCCCCCTTATCTCTAGGGATCAGATGAAAATCAGTAAATCCATATATATTACTTAGCTCTGGATTATCCTGTTTGGTAATCGTAACATTCGGTGTTGGAATCGTTATGTTTATCACAAAAGTTCACTTCCTCTTTAAATATTGCTATAAATGCTAACATAAATCGATATTGCTATTTACATTATTTCTCTTTACCCATTCAGTAAAATATCAACCTTTACAAAACCTCAAATGAGCCGTAATACGATAACATCTACATTTCATTTTAGGTTTGAAATGCCACCCAACAATCGCCTTAATTTAAGATATCGTTTATTGTAACTATTATCAGAGAGCGCTATTCAAATGAAAATTGATAAATATTAGGTATTCTAGGCATATTGTGTTATGCTTCATCTAACCATTTTACCACTTGTATCATGTTTGCCCCGAGGCTGACTAAACGTAAAATGCCAGATCCGTCAATTCGAGAATATAGACTTTTACCATATGGTTTATATATCGGATTTGTTAATAGGGGAGGCATTCATTAGTCAGCCTTTTTTGTATTGTTTGTTTGCATAGAAAAAAGGACTCTAATCTAGAGTCCTTTCTCAATTATGCTTTGTTTACATTAACAGCTTGAGGTCCACGTTGACCTTGCTCAGTGTCAAATGTAACTTTTTGACCTTCATCTAAAGATTTAAATCCTTCGCCTTGGATAGCTGAGAAATGTACGAATACATCATCTCCACCTTCAACTTCGATGAAACCGAATCCTTTTTCTGCGTTAAACCATTTTACTGTACCTTCTGCCATGTATGTTTCCTCCTGCGGTGGATTACGTCCACCATTTATTACTATAGTTGTTCAGTTATCAAAGGCGAAAAGTTTAAACACTTATTCGTTCCTACAGATCGAACAAAAATAATTCTTTCTTAGAATAACAGATATGATACAGAAAGGCAAACTGTGTTTAAATGGGAATAGGTACTAAAACTCATAAACACCCTTAAAAACTCTTTCTCCATAAGTCTGTCTATAAGGGTACAATCAAAAAAGTCTACCTATATACAAACCGATCTCTCATTAAGGAGTTCTACTGGCCTCAGATTTAGTCAATTTATTCTTTTTATAACTATTCTCTCGTTCCACTTATTAAAACTCAAACACATCAAGATGCCAACTTGAAAAATTGAAGGAGCATAAATTACCTAAACGGTAACTTATGCTTTCTGAAAAGCATTCGTATTTCCTTTCAGATTTGAATGATCTTTACCAACTAAACCAAGAGTTTGTACTGTTGAAGTATGAATTTCATGCAGCAGCTCTAAGTTTTCTACTAGGGACAAGCCATATGAAGGAATCATTTCTTTTATTTTCGGTTCCCATTCATTGATATGTTGCGGGAAGCATTTTTTTATTAGCTCAAGCATGACGGAAACGGCGGTTGAAGCACCCGGCGAAGCTCCGAGCAATGCAGCTATCGAACCATCAGAGGTACTTATCACTTCCGTACCAAATTGAAGCATTCCTCTCCCCTCTTCTGTATCTTTGATAACTTGTACACGTTGGCCTGCTACGACTAAATCCCAATCGTCGCTTTTGGCGTTCGGGATAAACTCTCGTAACTCTTCTATACGTTGTTCTTTTGACAACCTAACTTGCTTGATCAGGTATTTTGTCAATGGTATGTTTTTTGCACCTGCTGACAACATCGTTACAAGATTATCTGATTTTACGGAAGTGACCAAATCAAACATTGAACCTGTTTTTAAGAACTTTGGTGAGAATCCAGCAAACGGCCCAAATAGCAACATTTTTTTATTGTCGATAAATCGTGTATCAAGATGCGGAACAGACATTGGAGGGGCTCCAACCTTTGCTTTACCATATACTTTTGCATGATGCGCTGCTACAACTTTAGGATTATTACACACCATAAATATTCCACTCACTGGGAATCCACCAATATATTTCCCCTCTTGAATACCAGATTTTTGAAGTAAATATAGGCTTCCTCCCCCTGAACCGATAAAGACGAACTTTGCAGTATGGCGTTCAACAGTATCGCTGTCGACATTCCGCACTTTCACTTCCCATAAGCCGTCACTCGTACGATAAATATCAACAACACGATGCTTGTAGTTTATATTGACATTTTCACTCTCAAGGTGGGCAAACAACATCCGCGTTAAAGCACCAAAATTGACATCAGTTCCAGAGTTAATTCTTGTTGCCGCTATAGGTTCATTCGTTGCACGGTCTTCCATAATAAGCGGAATCCATTCCATCAGTTTTTCCGGATCATCGGAAAATTCCATCCCCTGAAACAGAGGATTGATTAACATCGCTTCAAATCGCTTCTTTAAAAAAGATACATTTTGATTGCCCTGTACAAAACTCATATGAGGCAATGGCATGATAAAGTTATGTGGATTACGTATCCGGTTATTATTTACAAGATAAGACCAAAACTGCATGGATTCTTGAAACTGTTCATTAATTTTTATAGCTTTACTAATATCTACAGATCCATCCGCCTTTTCATTTGTGTAGTTAAGCTCACACAGAGCCGCATGCCCTGTTCCGGCATTGTTCCATTCGTTAGAGCTTTCCTCCCCAGCGTTTGCAAGCCTTTCAAACACTTTAATTTCCCAGTCCGGTGCTAATTCTTTCAATAGTGAACCTAAAGTTGCACTCATGATACCAGCACCAATTAAGATTACATCGGCTTTAGTTTGTCTGTTGCTCATATTCACCTTCCTACACCTTAAGATTCGCAGAAAAGATGTAATGTAGGCCTCTAGCTTAGACACCACAGTAAGCCTCGACACACCGAGTCACATCATTTCTCGATCAAGTATAATTCAGAATCGTGATTCACTATTATTATGATAGTTATAAGCTATTTAAAATCCGGTAAGAAGTGGAAAATTTATGTCCTAAACCCTGGGAATAGATGCAGCGGTTTCAAGGTGTGGCAACCAAGTATCTGGATAACTCTACTGGTTCAACTCCCTTCAACAGAGCAAGAAAATGGCGACCAAGGAGCAAGTAAACCAAATGCTTTTAAGTGCATGTCAGAAATCCTTTGATTACGGTCAAATATTTGCGTGAGGTGTAAAAACAGCCACCCCCAAAAGGAAGCGGCTGTACTCGTTATTCAACTGAAGCTCCGTAATTAAATAAGAAAATTAAAAAATGCTTGTTGAATTAACGCCTCGTTACTTCAATAACATTAATTAGGAACTGCCCTTACAACAACATTTCCTCAACTAATGCCCCCATTACTTTCTGTAGTGCTTCACAATTGATAGAATCAAAATTAGCAATTTGTTTTTTATTTGGACAATATATGCAAATCTTCACCGATAAATTTGGTAGCTTCGTAAATCACACCACTGTCATAACTTTTGATATCAAAATAACCATCATAATAATTCCATAATTCTGAATGATTATAGTATTGAGTAATACTGTCTAATATTTTGTAAAACAAAATATTAGCTTCTTCTTCTGTTGGATGTCTTTCAACCATAAGTCTAAACTTCACATCACTTTCTCCATTAAACGAAGCCGCAGTAGTTTCAATTTCATCTAATTCCCTAAGTATTTCCTGTGATTTACCCAGAGCTTCACTAATATCAATGTCTGGTTGTTGATTACAAGCAGTAATTAACACCAATAGAATGAAAGCTGTACTTATAAAAATAAGTCGTTTCATTATTGAATGCTCCTTTTGTTTCTTTTCTTATTAGACATTAGTGTATCTACTATATAGAAAACTCCTATCGTTGCACTGAAAAATAAAAAATTAGCAAGTTGTGATGGGTAAGTAAAGATGCCAATCAATATTAAGGTGAAAAATACGATAATTTGGTAAATTAGTTTTGATTTTTTTGATTTGAAAAATTTCAAATAATCACCTCCATAGTAATTTTACGGTAACTTAAAATGCATTTTCTGTTATTGTGCTAAACTGCTCGTAACGTTGAATAAGCCATTACGTAATCTACGGTTATCATCTAGTTTTATTATTATTATTTGGAAGTGAATACTTATGATAAAGTTAAAGTGAAATCAACAATCGATAGCTCAGCTGTCGCTTCATACCCTAAACCTTTATAAACATGTACAGCAGGTTGGTTTTCTGCCAATACACCAAGATAGACATCTGCAGAAAGTGTTTACCAATACTTGTAAGTTGATTTATTAAGAGCTTGTAATAGAACTGTAAATATATTTTAGACTCTCAATAGCTATTAAGAGTATACTAATTTCACAATAAATATAACTGAAAGGAAACTACTGATATGAAACATCCATTTTTTCCGGCTATTATTGGAGGAATCATTAGTTTTATAATCTTTACATTTGATTATTTCCAATTCGCTCTGATAGAGAAATTTTTAATGTTTGCTTTTTTTGTGATTTTACCACTAATTATTATTTTAATTAACAACAAGGATCAAACAAAGTTTCAAAAAAAAATTTATTCCTTCATAACTGTTCTGCATTTTCCTGCAGCACTTCTTTCTTTAGCTTCCCTTATGAGCAACAAAACCTGGGAAGTGGGAAATAGTACTATTTCAGGATCTTTATCTCTTGCGTGGCTTCTTTTTACTTTCTTACTCGCTTTATATGGATCGGTTCTAATTTCAGAGAAAAAAGAAAAGATAGAAGAAATAGCAATCGGTGCAGGGTTGATTTATTTTTTTATCGGAGGTATTTGGTATACCCTTTATCAATTTCAACTAACCTTTCTACTAGTCGATCCTACAGTAAGTGCTTTAAGCTCTGTTCATTTTCATTTTTCATCTGCTATTGTTCCTATTTTTATTGGAATGCTAGGACGGATCATGGTCAAAAAAAGCTGGTATATCTGGTTAGTTGTAATTGATATCATCGGACCAATTTTGATTGCCCTCGGGATTGTTTTTTCTAAACCACTGGAGATAATTGGTGTAAGCATCTTTGCCTGTAATATTATCGTTTATAGTACCTATCTCCTTTTGAAACTAAGAAAAAGCACTAAAAAAAGTAGTGGAAACCTATTTCTAACCCTTTCCTCGCTTGCTTTTTACAGTATCATTGTAATTTCAATTTGTTATCCGATAGCGAAAAGGTATTTTTCCTTATCCATTTTGGATATGGTACCTATATACGGATCACTACATGCGTTTGGATTTGTATTATTTGGATTGTTAGGATGGATCTTAATGACTTATTATCCAAATAAACGAGCTAATTAGAGAAACCAATAAACTCTAAAGAAGACTTTCTTCAATTGCTCGTAAACAATCGTATTTATGAATCCGCATTGGTAGAAGATTTAATAGGTGAAAAAGCGCAAGATGAACAAAGAAAATCTAATACAAAGGGTAGTTTATTTTCTAATTAGCGTAAGGGTCTTAATGACTACAGAATAATCGTTGCTGAACAAAAGGAATGAAAAATATTATGAACAAAAAAGATTTAACAACATGGATAGAAGTTTATGATGACCTTAAATACCCTTTTGGAATTTTTTAAAGGATTTTGTTATTCATGGATTGGGACATCCGAAAAAAATGGAATTAATGGGTGCTTGGAAAACAGGAAGTCTTCGAATCAGCAAAAATGGAGAAGAATACCGAGACAGTGATGGGTATTATTATGAGTTTACAAAAAGATGGAAGTCTTCCACTCCTGTTGGTTACACCGTCTGGAAGGAGATTTCAGCGAACCAGAAGGAAATTAAAAAACACGTACCTTGGCAAGTGGTAGATTCCCAATTAGCCAGCCATTTAGCGTTATTTTAACACTAGCTCGCTTCGTTGCTGATGACGCGATAACCAAGAAGAGTCTCAAGCGTGTTCGATGCCTTTCGGTAGGAAGGACTTGTCACAGCTAGCTCAATCGCCGCTTCTTCTACGAGTGGGCTAAAGCCTTTTATTCCTTCAAATTGCAGATACAGGTCAAGGAGATAGACATATTTACCTGTTTCACGATCGCGGTAGTAGGAGCGCTTCAACTCAATCTCGCCAAATAAACTGTCTATCTTTAGAGGTCGTTTGTCTTTAAAATGGAAACGTTGCTTATCACGTTGTTGCACAATCTCCTCGTCATAAGATTCTAACACGGAGGCCTCCTCAACCAGGTAATGGACTTCCATTACCTGGTTGAGGAGGTTATTTCTTCTCTCACAAACATTTTACTCATACCTATAGTTTCCTAAACAAAAACAAAGAAGCCTACTTAATCGAGTAGACTCCTCACCAATCTTTCACCCCTAAATTCTCTCAAATCATACCAGTCGGACTCTTACACGACTCATCTTACCCTAACCCTCTAATACAGCTTACCTTTTTTAAAAAAGTTCCAAATCCACGTTGACTTTCGGAAATTATCAAAAAGTCAAATCTTCATATTAATCCTACTTTCTCTATTTTTCAATAGACAGATACTGTTCTTGAATTCTTGGCATCTTCTCAATTTTTTCAAAAGAATGTAAAGCAAATCGAAATGAAATCATCGAAACAGGTACAATAATAACAAGTACTGCAATTGGAACATAGTAAAGAATTAATACTGCCCCAAACCACATAAGAATTATAGCGAGACTATTCTTTCCAGCTAAAAATGAGAATGTAAATGCTTGTTTAATAAGTGCCAGTCCTTTGGTATTATAATGGACTAGTAAAGGTAATAAGAAAGAACTTGTCATCATATAAAGTATTAAAACTAGCGCTGTTAAAAAAAGAAATACAAATTTAAAACCACTTGGAATTTGTAGAAAAAAGTAAACATCTAGAACCAAGAGAAATCCAAAAATGGCCCATGAAGTCCCAACTATAAAACCTTGTTTTAGAAATAATCGATATTCATTAATATAACACCTTATTACACTATGTTCCTTATACAAATGCCACTTTCTTATTACCCCATACATTGCAGCAGTGGAAGGTCCAATCGTAAATAGCGGCATCGAACAAATAACCCACAAAAAATTTAGAATAACGATGTTTGTTACAGTTCTCAAAAATGATGCAGTTTTTCCATCCCAAGCATTCATGTTAATTGTCCTTTCTTACTTCCAAGTAGATTCTATATGGTGTATCGACACATTTGATAAATGGACTTCCCCATCTGTTACATTCCACTCTAAAGTGTAGTTTTGTTCTGATGGATAAAATAATTCTGTCATGACACTACTTCCTTGATTTACGAACAGTTCAACCGAAGATCTATCAACGATTAGTTTAAAATCATTTAATTCTTCAAGCGGCATTTTATCAACACTAGGAAAGTGCTCAGAAAATGAAACATGACCACTTTGGGTTCGATCCACTCTTACTTCTTGTTTTGCACGGTCAAATACAATTTGAATCTGCTCTCTTTCCCCTTTAAGCGTTAATGTTAAAGAAGAAGATTTAATCTCCCTAACTTTTGTATCAACCATTACTTGAAGGTCTTTTAATTCTATTTGTTTAGGCTCTGAAGGTAGTATAGTTAAATCCTCATTTAGTAGAATTGTATTTTTATATAAAGAAGAAAGATCAATAGGGATCTGAACTAGTTTTAATTCATTATTGATCCTACGTAATTTTAACTTTCTCGGAATTGACATCACACTTCTAAAAGGATCTGTTGGAACTTGGTTCGCATATTGCCAATTGCTCATCCAGCCAATCCAGACAGGTTCAGAAATATTGCTCCATGTAACTGCGGCATAGAAATCACGTCCGAAATCCGCCCACTTTACGGTTTCTTTTTCATCATCACACGTAAATGTTATTCCATCAAAATCACCGAGGAAATATTGTACGACTGACCCTCCGTTTGGCCCACCTGGGTTAATACTTACGATTAGTATCCACTTTTTCTCTTTCTCTTCTTCAACCTCTAGTTGAATCAAGTCTGGACATTCCCAAACACCACCATGTGCGCCATATTCACTACCGAAAGTTGATAGAAATGTCCAATCAATCAGGTTAGAGGATCCAAAAAATTGGATCTGATCTCCGCATGCTAGAGACATGATCCACTTCTGTGATTGCTCATGCCAAAATACTTTCGGATCACGGAAATCTTTCATCCCTGGATTCTCAATAACAGGATTCCCCTGATATTTAGTCCAAGTTCTACCTCTATCATTTGAATAGGCAATACTCTGCTTTTGGTTATCTTCACCATGATGGGTAAAGATTGCAACCATAACGTCTTCTTGATCAGATGATCTTAAACCACTAGTGTTTTGCTTATCAATAACAGCACTTCCTGAAAATATTTGCCCTAATTCATCCGGATAAAGAGCAATCGGCAATTCCTCCCAGCGTAAAAGATCTTTACTTACAGCGTGTCCCCAATGCATCGGTCCCCACACAGTGCTGTCGGGATGATATTGATAGAATAAGTGATATTCCCCTTTGTAATACACCAACCCGTTCGGGTCATTCATCCATTTCTCTTTTGGACTAAAATGAAATTGTTGACGGAACTGTTCATCGTACATACATACACCTCAAATCAATTATTTTATTTCTAATTCTCGTAATGTGGGCACTATTCCAAATCCACCTTTTTTAGTAGTTGAAATGGCTGCAACCCTATTGGCAAACTGCAACATATCCGTTAAATCCTTGTTTGTTAAATCTTTAATTGGTCTATTTTTCACTAAAAATTGATGAAGAACAGAGGCCATAAATGCATCGCCAGCTCCCGTGGTATCAACCGGTTGTACTGCATTTCCCGTTTCTTCAAGCATGTGTCCATTACAGCTGACAATGGCACCAGCTTTTCCTTTCGTCATAAACAACAAAGGAATCTCGTAGTCTATTGCAAGCTGTTCAGAAGCCATTAATGTATCTTTTTCATTTGTGAGGAATTCTACTTCCTCATCTGAAAGTTTCACAATATCAGCCAACTTTAATCCTTCCACCATCATCCTTTTCGCATTGTCCTGATCTACCCATAATAATGGACGATAATTCGGATCGAAACTGATCGTTTTATTTTGCTCCTTCGCATATTTAATTGCTTCCAAGGTCGCTTCTCTTGAAGGGTCATTAGTCAATGAAAGAGTCCCAAAGTGAAAAATTTTAGTCTCTTTAATCAAACTGAAGTCGATCTCACTTTTAGTCAACAACTGATCTGCCCCAGGGTTACGGATAAAATCAAAGGTTCTTTCCCCATTATCATCCAAAGTGACCACAGCCACTGTAGTTGGAGCTGTCTTTTCAATGAGAATATGATCTGCTTGAATATATGCGCTCTTCACTTTTTTCTTTAAATAGCTTCCAAATGCATCATTTCCTACCTTTGACATATAGGATGTAGAATGTCCCCACTTTGCTAATCCAGACAATACATTAACTGGTGCTCCTCCTACTTTTGCTTCATAAGAATAGTGATCTGTTGTAAAGTCATCGTGAGGGATTAAATCAATTAATAGTTCACCTAGTGAAACAATATCATACATATTGCTATCTCCTTTTTTATCCTTTTACCCCACTTGAGGTAATTCCTTGTACATAATAACGTTGGAAGAATATGAAGATTAAAATGACAGGAATAGTCGTTAACGTTAACGCAGCCATGATTTCACCATATTGAATATTGTTATCTGTAAAGAGGTACTGGATTCCAATTTGAACGGTTTGAATTGATTGATCCGTCGCAACAATAAGTGGCCACATAAAATCACTCCAGTGCGTTACAAATGTTAAGATGGCTGCTGTCGCAAACACTGGTTTTGAATTTGGAACCACAATCCTCATAAAGGTTTGAAAAGGGGTTGCTCCGTCGATTTGTGCAGCTTCCTCCAATTCTTTTGGAAATCCCATGAAGAATTGTCTAAATAAAAATATATTAAAAGCGGAGGCAATAAACGGGACAATGAGTGCTGGGTATTGATTGATCCACCCAAAATTATTAACGACAATATAAAGCGGAATCAATACACTTTCAAACGGAACAACATATAAAGCAATGATCACAATTAAAATAAAGTCGCTACCAGGAAATTTCAATTTTGCCAGGGCATATGCGCAAATAGAGTTCACCATTGTTCCTAGTATGACAATCATTCCTACTGTGAAAATACTATTTTTCATATAATGAAAGAAATTAATATTCTCAGAGAAAAGTATTTTTGAGTAGTGAGCAAACGTTACTTCTTTAGGAATAAATGCCTCAAATCCCATATCTTTAAAAATCATCGTTTCAGGTTTTATTGACGCTACAATCATCCATAAAAGCGGGGCAATAAACAAGAATCCAAGCACGAGTATGGTAAGAGTGATACCGAGTTTCCTTAATTTATTTTTCGTACGCTGTGTCATCGTAAATCAACCCCTTTATTGTTTTAATACCTTCTTAAGAATTAAGGACGTTATAATAACTACAAGGAAAAACACAACGGCTATCGCCGAGGAATAGCCAACATCTCTAAATTGAAAGCCATTTTCGTAAAGCATGAAGACAAGTGTTTTTGTTGAATCACTTGGTCCCCCGTTTGTCATGACGTATGGTTGAATAAATAATCGAAATGCTTGAATGGTTGTAATAATCAGGACGAAACCTGTAACATGTTGAATCGATGGAAGAGTGACGTTTCTAAACTTTTGCCACGCATTCGCCCCATCAATATCCGCTGCTTCATATAACGTATCAGGTACATCTTTTAACCCCGCTAAAAAAATCATCATTTGAAATCCTGCAGCCTGCCAAACAGACATAAAGATAATAGAGTTCATCGCTTGGCCGGGGCTTAACAGAAACGGTTGATTGGGTATTCCAAAAATATTTAAAGCACTGTTTATAAGTCCACTGTTTACGTTATATAAAAACGTCCACAGAATGGCTACAACCACCATCGAAGTTACAACAGGACTGAAGAAAAACACACGCCCAAGAGAAGCAACCTTAACCTTTTTATTTACAAGTATGGCTAATACTAGCGCCACTGCACATTGAAGTGGCACAACAAGAGCTGTAAAATACAATGTATTTTTTAATGCTGTAAAAAAGAGTGGATCTTGAAACAGTCTGATATAATTATCCAAACCAGTAAACGTCTTACTGCTCGGGTTTAACATATTGTAGTTCATCAAACTATAAATGAATGCTAAAATAACTGGTAAAACCAAGAAAGTAAACATTAGGGCTAAGGCCGGAAGAGAAAACAACACTCCTAGTATTTTTTGTTGCCGTTTGTATGTCGATGTACTTTTCCCTTTTCTTAATAAAGGAACTGCATTACCTTCCACCTTGGAAGTCAACATGTTACCCACCACCTTGTTTTGTATGAAAAGAGGCAATCACATTCGTTGCCTCTATGAATTTATTCCTATTGACGTGCGATATCTATTTCTACTTCGTTTGCTACTTTATCTAATTCTTCCTGAACGTCACCACCAAGGAAAATATTTTGAACCGCTTGCCCATATCTCGTTGACAATACAGGGTATGAAGTGGTTGATGGTCTTGGATGTGCCGTATTTAGTACTTGATCTTTTAAAATGTTCAGAGGTGCTTCATTCCATTCTGACATTTCTTCAAATGAAGACATACGCGCTGCCGGCTTATTTCCTGCTTCAGCTAACTTGACAATATTTTCATTGTTCAATATATAATTTAAAAGGATAGCTGCTTCTTCTTTATGCTTCGTATCTGTTGATATTCCCCAGTTCCAGTCCCCTGATGGAGATACTTGTTCCCCTTCATTGCTTCGTGGGTAATAGGTGATTCCCCAGTCCGTATCAGGATAGTCCTGTAATTTATTCCACTGCCATGAACCCATTAACATCATTGCAGCGTTTCCATCTTCGAATTCAGTAGGTGTAGGTTGTAAGTTTACTAACCCCTCAGTGGTAAACTTTTGAAGGTACTCTAATGCTTCCACTGTTTTTGGTCCATTTACATAACCTTCAGCTGTTGAACCATCTTCAGCAATAAAGCTTCCACCATTACTCCAGACTGTAGGCCCTGTGAAATAGATAATCCATTCACCATAGTCTAGTGTCCAGTTTACTCCATAGATACCATTCTCTTTGTCCGTTAATGTCTTGGCCGCTTCATAGAATTCATCCCATGTCCATGCATCTTCCAATGTAGTAGGCGGTGTAATTCCTGCGTCTTCTAGCATTTTCACATTATAAAACAATGCCACTGTCGATTCTGTTGGTCCAACCGTATACAGGTTTCCATCAAATGTACCTTGCGTAATAATCGATTCTACAAAATCTTCCTGATTTTCAACAAGGCCATCGATTGGTTGGATGATTCCAGCATCTGCATAGTTAGCAACATTCGGACCATCTAACGCTACTAGGTCAGGCAATGTATTACTTGTCGCACCTGCTGAAATCTTATCTTCGTAGGCATACTTATTACCTCTTGGAATAAATGTAATTTCGGCCTCAATTTCTCCTTCATACTCTTCGTTGAATTGTTCAATCACTTGTTTATACGTTTCTGACATATCCCCTTCTGGATGCCATAAAGTTAATGTAACTTCTTCACTATTTGATTGATTATTACTATTGCCCTCCTCAGTACTTACAACATCATTACTAGAAGAACATCCAGTAGCAATTCCTACTGCCGTTAATAATGAAAGGAAGCCTAAACCAAAACGTTTCATCTTATTTCCCCCTATAGTCTTTTTAAATGTGCACGTTTACATTTTGAATAAAACCAGTTACTCATGTTAGATTTGTTCAGGTTGCACCTCCTTTTTGGTTTCGACTTCTTATAAATTCATTGTATATGTAATAAAGCGCTTCCAAAACGAGGTATATCTTTGATTTTTGTTCAAATTCTTACTATATTCACCTTAAATAAAATCCTTTTTTCCCTTTAATCGGGTTTAAAACATCTAACGAAATCACTACAACACAACAAGGAGGTGTTAATGCTTCTAAAATTCCTCTAAAAAGTTTCTCTGAAAAGACAATTAACTTATCCTCACCATTTTCCAATAAACTCCCTTAATCAAAATAAAAATCGCCCATCTTATTTGAAGCCACTGAAAAACCCCTTGAAAGTCACTCGAGGAAGCGGCAATGGCTCCGAACGTTGCGCGCCTGCGGATTGAGAAACCCACTCAATCCGCAAGCTTTAAAAAACTGCAACGGCTCCACTCATTGCTTAAAGGGCACTGAAAAAGGTAAAACCAACCTTTTTCAGTGCCCTCTCTTATATGGGGGATTTTATTAGTAAAAGCTTTAAAATTGTCGAAAAGAAGTATGGTTAATTCCTATTGCTGCTGCCTATAATTCTCAAACATTAGCTCTAGCCTCTCAAGATAAGCATCGATATCACGCTCGAAAAAGAATTGCTGTGAAATTTTTCTGAAATCCTCCTCAGCTGCCGTTCCGCCAACCCAATAGTGGTTTGGCCAATTCACAGATTTTCCTTGAATCATATGCTCAGCTAACAAACTTACTTCCGCATTGTTCATGTTGACACCTTTTACAGCACTAATATTCCCCTCATAATCAGAGAATTTTTGTGCATTCTCCTTTTCAACAAGGAATTCCAAGAACTTTTTAGCTTCTTCTGGATATTTAGTATCAGCTGAAATCGCAAATCCACCATCAACTCCTCCAAGTACCTTGTTTCTTTCCGGATCATTTGTTGCAGGGAATGGAAAGATTCCATAGTTGAAATTCGGATCTATCTTCTCAAGATTTGGAATTTCCCAGACTCCCATTACACACATTACACCTTCTCCATTGATAAATGCTTTAATTAAATCATCACCTTCTGTACTAAATGAATCTTCCTGAGAGAAGTCTAAAAATTCTAGCATTTTGTTAGAGATCTCAACCCATCTTTGATCATCTCGCATATCTATATGAGTCTGATTTAGCACCTCCCAATAACTACTGTCAAACTTATTGGAAACTAATGACAGATTAAATACGCTAATGCTTTCTAGATCTTTATTAGCCATTAAGATGGGTTGCTTGCCTGCTACTTCTATTTTCTCTAATGTTTCTATAAAATGATCCCATGTCTTTGGAATATCAAGCTCTAATTCTTCAAATTGATCTTTATTGTATAAAACTCCAACCGCATTTTGTGATAAGGCCACTCCATACATCTTCTCATCGATTAAATAGCGGTTTTGGATCGTGGCATCTATATTATCAATAAAATCCTCCTGCGTTAGATCTAAAAGATATCCTTTTGTTGCACGTATAACATAATCTTGTTCAATTGGATAAGTAATAAAAATATCAGGCACCTCTCCACGGGCAATCCGCGTCTTTAACACGTCCATGCCACCTGGAACATTCACTTGTTTCACTTCTATATCAGGATTCTCTGATTCAAATTCTTCAATCAACTGATCAAAGAATTCAACCACATTCGTTTTTGGTTGAAAAAACTCAATTTGTTTTTTCTGATGCTGCTCAGTCCGAACATCATCCCCAAAAGAACATGCGCTCAAAAATAAACAGGTAATCATAGTACAACTTAAGATGGTTGTTTTTTTCATTTTGAGCCCCCCTTATTTAAAGAACTTAATCACTTTTTCTATATTGACTTGGAGTGACAGACAGACGCTTTTTAAACACTTGACTAAAGTATCGTTGATCACTGTAACCAACCATATGAGCAATTTCGTAAGTCTTTAAATCCGTTGTTTTTAACAGTACACAGGCATGTTCAATTCGAAGGTTGGTCAGATATTCTAGAAACGTTACTCCTGTTTTTTGCTTAAATAAAACGCTAAAATAACTGACACTAAAATCGATTTCCTCAGCCACCGACTCAATGCCAATCTCCTTTGTAAAGTTTTCCTTCAAGTATGACTTTGCTTTTTGGATTGCTGCGTCAGGAGAATATTTTGAATGATATTCATTTTTTATATCCTCTTCGGAAACCAATTTCATTTTTAAAAACGAAGCAGATTCAAGCAATTTACATGTTTGCTGATAAGAATTGTACAGGTTACTTATACCAATAACTTCTTTTCCTACCGCTATTTTCACGAGAATATCGATCCTCTCACTTAACTCTCGCATCTCTTCCTTCACTTTTTGATCTAGTGAAACATCCTCTTTATGATGTGCATAAACAAGCACATAGCTAGAATTTTCAACTTTATAGAAAAAAACGTCTGTAAACCTTTCTCTTATTTCTTGATCTGCCCACTCTTTTATTTGCTGTTCATCATTTGCTGATGGTTTATTAAATTCAATCTTAACAATGACATGAGTATGATCGTCATCGTCATTTGTTGTACTTCCAAGTGTTAGTGCTTCGTAGAGATTATGTTTCCTATATTCATATTCTTTTTTCTTCTCATCTTTGTATTTAACAATAACCCTGCGTATACACGCTTCTAATTCTTCATGATCAATCGGTTTTAAAATGTAATCAGATGCGTTATTTTGTAATCCTTCTCTTGCATATTTAAATTCATTGTATCCACTTAACAAAATCACTTCAGGTCTTGCTTGAAACGTTTGCACCTCTTTTAGTAACTCAAGTCCGTTCATTTCTGGCATACAAATATCGGTGATGACAATCTCTGGTTGAATGTCCTTAATAAGAGAAACTGCCTCCTGTCCATCATTAGCCGTTCCTGCAACCTCACAATCAAAAGCTTGCCAGTCAATGACTTTCTTTAAACTTTTAAGAATGAGCGACTCATCGTCAACTAGTACCACTTTATATGTCATCTTGTTCACCCTCACTTAGCGGAAATGTAAGCTTAATCGTTGTTCCCTTGTTCTCCTCCGAACAAATCACCATTCCGTAACATTCACCATAATAAAGTTTAAGACGCTCTTGAACATTCATCACTCCACAACCGATTTTCTGACTAGATGTTTCGCTACCCTGATTGCATTGATTAAACGTTACAAGGACATCATTTGTTATCCCCACTCCATTATCTTCAATAAAGAAAAAACCTTCGCTTCTAGAGATACCTCCACGAATCTTAATAATGCCATCTGTTTTATTCCGGTCAAAAGCGTGAATTAAGATATTCTCTACTAATGGCTGCAGTATAAGTTTTAATATAAAATAGTGTTCTAATTGTTTATCAATCTCAATTTCAAACGTAAACCGTTCATCAAAGCGAACCTTTTGGATTTCCATATAACTAATGACGTGGCGCACTTCATCATTGACGGTCACTTTATCAGCAGCATTAATACTAATTCGCAGTAGCTTTCCGAGATTGATCGTCATTTTACTAATGTCTCTGCTTCCATGCAGCACTGCCATGGAATTGATTGATTCAAGCGTATTATATAAAAAATGTGGATTGATCTGATTTTGCAGCACTTTAAACTCTGCTTTTCTTTTTCGTTCCTGTTCATTTTTAACACGATTTAACAGCGTTGATATTTCCTTGACCATTCTATTAAAACCTTTAGATAGATGATTTAATTCCAGTATAGAAAACGCTTTCATTCTTGTATTCAATTGTCCTTTTTCTATCATTTTCATATTATCTTGAAATTCTGTAATAAAGTGGATAATTCTATTTAGGAATAATTGTTTAAAACAAACCGCAAATACTGTCACAAGAATGACTAACAAAATGGTTACATTCCGAATAACCTTTGTTTCATTCGTGATGAAGCCCCATGGCTTAACAGATATAAGAAACAGTTGAGTAGATTCAAACTCATTTAATGTGATGGGAATGAATGAAATCAAACTTTTTTCTTGGCCCCAGTCTTCTATCAACGTTCCTGATTGACCAATCTCCATAGAACTTGGCAGCTCAACTGTTTCACCAATCAATTGATGGTTAATGCTATAAACAATCTCGCCTTGATGATTGACGATCATTTCCTGTGATCCTTGTTGCTGAAGACCCTTAAACACTTCATCAAAACGATCCAGCTTCACATCAAGAATCAGATAACCGATATCACGAAGGGTGTTAACATCTTTAATGACACGTCCTTGTGAAAAAATTGGATTCTCATTTTCAACAAATTTATCACTTTCGACAGTCGATAGCCAAACGGGCCGGCCTTCTTCTTCTACCATCACATTATAAAACTCTGTTTCTTGAAATTGTCCAAATGATGGTGTTACCGTTCTTTTAAAACTATAGACTTGTCCGGTAGCACTATAAAGAACTAGATCGTCAAGTTTAGACTGACCATACAAAAGTCCTGCAATTGCTTGACCTTGATTATAAAAATCCAGCAGTGACTGCGCATCATTATACTTAATAAATTCTTGAACTTCTCTGGACGAGGTAATGTAATTTGATAAATTATTAACCTCAGAAATAACCATATTTACATTAAGGTCAAGGGTATTCAAAGTTTGCAGCGTCTCATTCCCTACCTTGTTTTTTAATGTTGAAGAGGTTACATGATACGAAACGAACCCTAAAATAAAAATCGGCAATAAAATAAAAAACAAAAATGCAATGAGAATTTTCTTTTGAAATTTCATAAAACACCCATTTTTCTAAAATAATTTGTAATACAGAAATATTATCATGCGTATAGGAGCAAGTATACAAGGTAATAATGGTATATTTAACGACGTATAAATCTGTAAGGTAGAACCATCTTATATGTTCTAGCAGTAATCATTCTTAACTTACTCTAATAGAGCGTGTTCAAAATCCCACATGTTTTAGCAAACACCACGATGAATGAAAACCAGGACTAACGCCTTAGTATTCGTATAAAAAGTATGTGCAATGGTTTCGCATGCTGCGCTCATTTCTTCAAGCTTGTTCCAAAAGGTAAAAAAGACTACCTTTTGGAACAACCTCTAATAGATATATATTTCTTACCTATTTTATCGTATTTGATATAAAGCGCTTTTAATATGGGGTATTCTTTTGATTTATGTTTAAATTCTTATTATTGAGAATGCCGATTTGCATCTCCTCTTCTGATAGTTGTCCTTTCTGTAATTATGTAACGGTGAGTTCATGCAGAAAGGCTAAATTTTGGGGGGAGAAAAGAAATTTGACTGAAATTGCTTCTCCTTCTGAATCCAAGTTCGTTCATTTGGTCCAACCGGAATTCTTGTACGGATTTGATATAGCCACTACTTTCTAAATTTTGATAGACTCGCCTCGTTGTAATGACACTGCACGCTAACTCACTGGGCATGACTCGAATGGATGGAAGCGGTGTTCCTGGTGGAAGATGTCCACCAACAATTAGCGCTTTCACTTGGGTTTCAATTTGATGGTAGATTGGTTCTCTGCTTTCCTCTGAAACACGAATCGGTAGCTTCATCGCTTCCCCCTCCCTCCATTACAGTAATCTCAATTTTTTAGAGGGAGTATCCCTAGAGAAGAGTTTAAAAAATGGAGATCCGAATTCTACCCCCGATTAAAAATGGATTTTCAAATTCAGACAGACATTCAAAATACGGGACTGCTAAAATGAATGAGTGACAATAAAGTTGGTACAATTATATTATCAAGAACTTAATTATTGAAAAAATATTAATAAATAAAGGAGAGCACATATAAATTATGACTAATATGTGTTCTCCATTTATTCAATTAAAGCGCCCGATTGTTGAAAGCCTACCACCGATAAAATAAAACCTCTTTACTTTAAAGAACATTCGTTCATAAACGAAATTATTTGTTGCGCAGTATCCGTCAAATATATGTACTATACTTATCTAACCGTACATTAATTCAAAAAAGAAGACCAAAACTTTATTGTTTTGGTCTTCTTTTTTGAAATTTCTTCCTTATTCCTCACCAATAACCTCTTCTGCAATATTCACCGCATGATCCCCAACACGTTCTAAATTGCTGATAATATCCACGTAAATAATTCCAGCCGATCCTGTACATCTATTTTCATTTATACGAATGATATGCTTCTTACGAAGGTCACGCTCCATTTTATCGATCTTCTCCTCTTTTTCAAGAACAGCTCTAGCTTCATTGATATCTTCCGTATCCAAAGCTTTAATAGCTTGCTTCAATGTAGATAAAGTTAGGTCAAACATCTCATCTAAGTCAGCAATGGCCGAATCAGAGAACGTAACTTTATTTGTAATTTGGTACTCAACAAGCTCCATAATGTTTTCCATGTGATCACCAATACGCTCAAAGTCTCGAATTGAATTCATAAGTGTATGGTGCGCTTTTGAATCTTGGTCAGATAGAGAATGAGATGACACTCGAACTAAATAATCGGTAATTTTTTTATCTAAATTGTTAATCGCATCTTCATATTGTGGAATAAGTTCCCTATGCTTTTTGCCCTGTGTTTTAAAATAAAGACTTACTTCTTTAATCCCATTTTCAGATAGTTCCGCCATACGCATTACTTCTTTTTTTCCTTGACCAATAGCAATACCAGGTGATTGTCTAATGAATTTTTCATCTAAATGAACAGCTTTGTATGGAATCGCTGAATCTTGACCAGGTATAAGTTTAATAACGATCCATGCTAAAACTGCTACAAACGGTAACTGAATTATTGCATTGGTTACATTAAAAATTCCATGTGCGAAGGCAATAGTCATCTCGGGGTTTAGATTTAAACTGTCACGAATATACTCAATTAATATTGTAAAAGGTCTTAGAAGGATTAACACAATAGTAGTACCAATTAAGTTAAAGATAACGTGTGTTAAAGCTGCGCGCTTTGCTGCAACGGAAGTACCTATGGCAGCTAATACAGCCGTAATTGTCGTACCAATATTATCACCGAACAGAACTGGTAACGCAGCATTTAAGTCCATTAAACCTTGTCCAAAAAGTGTTTGAAGCAACCCAATGGCAGCAGTTGAACTTTGAACAGCCACGGTAAAGATTGTCCCAATAAGAACTCCTAATAGTGGATTTTCACTCATGCTTACTGTTAAATCTGCAAAAGCTTGGACTTCTCGAAGTGGCCTAAGACCATCTCCCATAAGATTTAGCCCTAAAAATAAAGCACCAAATCCAAAAATTACTTGTCCGTAATTGTTGATTCTATTGTTTTTGAAGAAGAAGATTAAAAATGTTCCTAACGCAACAATTGGTAATGCATATGCTGAAATTTTAATACCAATGATAAATGCTGTTACCGTTGTACCAATGTTAGCACCAATGATTACACCAATTGCTTGCTTTAAAGTCATAAATCCAGCATTCACTAATCCAATTGTTAACACCGTTGTCCCTGTACTAGTTTGGAGTAAGACTGTAACAAAAATCCCCGCTAGTACACCCATTAATGGATTTGTTGTAAAACGATCAAGCAAATCTCTAAGTCCATCACCTGCAACTTTTTGAAGACCATCCCCTAAATATTTAATCCCAAATAGGAAGATCCCCAGGCCCCCAAAAAACATAAACAGTAGTGTTTGTAAATCCATTTTTACAAATCATCCCTTCTTCTGTATCCATTCGACATTTTTCTACAAAGTCGTTTACCCCTAACAATGCTATAGAATGCCTTATAAAAAGTAAATAGATTCTTTGTAAAGGTTTTGTAAAGTTTATGTAAACACCAGACCATTAGGTTTATCTTAGGAGTTATTTTCTATTATCGCTGTATTTATTTTGTATCAAATCCCAATATATATGCCTTCGAATAATCCTTCGTGTGCATTGATATATTTTAACAAGAGGAATCATGCCGCATATTTATTTAAATAAAAAAGATAAAGCCTTAGAAAAAAAGCTTTATCTTTTTTACTTCTTCGGTTAATTATGCATTTGTAAAAATTCTTTTCAATGTTTCTTTCATCTCAGGTTTCACATTTATTTTCGGCCGAAAAACCTTTGCCATTTTTTCTGCATCTTCGATTGTATCAACTTTTCCTAATGCCAAAAGGGTTCCAATTGCTACCGTTCCTGTTCGATTGCTCCCGCCTTGACAGTGGAAATAGACATTTTTCCCCTCATTAAAAGCATTAATTACTTGATCAATGGAATGCTTAACAGAGTCATCTTGATGATTCGCGTCATCAACAATCGGGCTATGTACTCGATTATGTTTTGTTTCTTCTTTAGGTGCCTCTGCTCTTAAATCAAAAGCAATATCTACTTTTTCATTATTGAACACATCATCAATATCATCCGCTCCGCCAATATATATTCGATCGTTAATTAATTCATGATATTTCTTAGTTGCCATCAACTCTCTCCTTCATTTGATTGACTCCAATCATGTACAATATTACCTTCAAGATATCTTTCTGCATCCAGGGCTGCCATACATCCGCTTCCTGCAGCTGTAATTGCTTGACGATATTTTTTATCCTGTACATCACCACATGCAAATACTCCAGGAAGGTTGGTTTCCGTTGTACCAGGTATAACGTTAATATAGCCTGTTTCATCTGTATCTATTTGATTTTTTAAGAATGAAGTATTTGGGATGTGGCCGATTGCAACAAAAATACCATCAGTCGGAATGATTGCTTCTTCATTTGAATCATTATTCTTTACTTTCAAACCCGTACTCCTTTTTCATTTGCCACTACTTCTAATGGAGTATTATTAAGTTGCCAAACAATTTTTGGATTCTGTCTTGCTCGATCCTGCATAATTTTTGAAGCTCGAAGCTCATTTCTTCTATGAACAATGATTACTTCATTAGCAAACTTCGTTAAAAAATTTGCTTCTTCCATAGCAGAATCACCGCCACCGACAATAATTACCTTTTTACCTCTAAAGAAAAAACCATCGCATGTTGCACATGTACTAACTCCTCGTCCGATACTTTCCTTTTCACCTGGTATATTTAATAGTTTCGCTGAGGCGCCAGTAGATAGAATAAGTGACTCGGTCTCAATTTCACCTAGTCCACTTACTTGTAATCGATATGGTTTTCTCGAGAAATCAACACCTGTAACCCATCCTCTTTTAAATTCAGCGCCAAATTATATATTTAATTATAAGACTATAAAAAGGTCGACAACGTAAAGATTTTGTAAAGAAAATGAAATAACTTAATGACTAATTATTTAAGCTGTTAATCAAACAATAAATTCAAGAGAGGATTCGATTGACATTTGTGTTTTAGTGATCTAACATATAAGCGAAATCTAATATAAGCAACCACTTATATATTATCAATCGTTGCATACTTCCTGAAATAAAAAAATATGCTAAAGGAATGAAATAAAAATGATAAACAGATTGCATGTTGCAATTAATTGCACAGATTTAACAAAGTCATTAGAATTTTATAAAAGTTTTTTTGGGCAGGAACCAACAAAAATTAAAGATAATTATGCAAAGTTTGAACTTAATGAACCCGCTCTTCATTTCTCTTTAAATGTAAGACCCTTTAATCAAAAAGGGGTTTTAAATCATTTAGGTTTCCAGATAAGCAGTACCGACGATGTACTTAAAATGGGAGAACGACTCCGAGAAAGTGGTTTACTTTTAACAGACGAGATGAATACGACTTGTTGCTATGCAGTTCAAGATAAAGTATGGGTATATGATCCAGATGGGAATGCGTGGGAGATTTTCTACACTAAAGAAGATTCTGAATTTGAGTCAGCAGGAGAGTCACGCGATATTTCTCTTTGTTGCGCCCCTCCAACTCAGCAGTCTATAGAATTTATTACTTCTAATAAAAAATAACATTTAAACAAGAAACAGACATCTTCTCTATACAGAAGATGTCTGTTTTCAACTGTTTAATAGCTAGCCCTTTACTCTAGGTATATTCTTTCACAGGGTTACCCCGCAGTATTTAGTCTACTGTGCAATAATTGTCTACTACAAATGTAGGGTTAAAAGACAATACTAATATCCAGAAATCAAGCTTATGAGAACCGCCTTTTACCATATCCGTGGCGATTTCTGAAAGGTTAGGCATTTTCTTGCGCTTCTTAAATTGAAAAAACCACTTTCTTTCATACGCTAATTTGAATGGAAGCTTTCCAAAGTAAGACTTGAGCAACTAAAGAGTCTGTTATTAGAACAAACGAAACTCAGTTCATCGAAAAACTGAAGTCAAGACTTCCGAAACAAAAAGTATTCCACACCTATTTCCGCCGTACTCCAAAAAGAAGCCGATTGATCAAGTATATAAATGTTTGTTTAGAAAATGCTAGTAAGAAAGGTTTTTAGGAAGGGGAATGCAAGATGAGTCATTCAAAAGACCAAAGCCACATTCAACAGATGGCCGATTGGATAAAAACAAATGCTGTTCATATTACGGAAGGATCCGTCAATAAAACGATGATTCGCCATCGTTTAAGAATGGAATTTGACGTTCAAGATGAAGAAATTGTTGACGAGGTGTATGATTTAATCACTGAATAAAAAAAGAAACAATCTCTGATGACGCGTTCGACCAGCACCAGGCTTTTTTTACTGCGAGCGGACTCCAGTTCCGTTATTTCATCAAAATCTAGCATTTTTAAGGGTTTGGTGGACACAGAATCCGCTATTTTCAGAAATTTGCTATCATTAACACCCTTCTAACAAAAATAGCGGAACCACAGTCCTCAAACACCCCCAAAACACTGTTTTTGTCATAGATAAGGGAACGTGAGTCCACTTGAGACGATTGGTAACCGCCAAGGTGGGACAAGGAACCGTCTCCGCCCCCTCCAACTCCCCCTTAACTTGAATTCCTTATCTTACTCATTGTTTGGCTTCTTCCATTCATATGGAACTTTAGACCAATTATAAAAAATAATAATCAAGAACATGATAAAAGAGATCGATATATTTTCAATCCAATTAACCTCTTTATTAGCAAATAATTGCCAAGCAGTACTTGCTATAAAAGAGATTAAGGGTAAGCGGATGCTTTCCTTGATCATATCGGCTGTATCCCCCCTACTTAGTTAATGTTTATACAGTGAGCAATACAGACAATTGCACACCGTTACTTGAATAACAAAAAATAGTAACAATTAATTCAACACTATCGAAAACAGTTTCTTTTCATGTTCATCCATGACTTGAGATTCAAAAGTTTCAATCATTTGTATCATTAATTCTTTCGTTATTTCTTCCTTGGTAAGCATGCCTATCTGTTGGCTAACTTCGGCTTTTAATTTTTCATCTATTACTTCATCGTAGTAGATGAAAAATTAAAAGAAATCTATTAGAGAACGATCATATGGCTTTACTACCTCTTTGAACACTTGAAACGTCGTCATAATTGCTACAACGTCCGGTTCATGAAAAGATAGTAGTATTTCTACACCTTGTCTTTTTTCGTCTTTTGTATCAAATGAATATGACATTGTATCCTGAAATGGTAAACCACCACCAATAAATATAAATAAATCATTATCAGTAGTAATTAGACGTTTATTTGTAGCGTTTTCTACTATTTCACCGTTCCCTTTAATCACAATGGGACCTTCATGGGGATAAAAATGTTTGTATTGTTTTTCAAGAATGAATTGCGTACCAATTAACGCAAGTAAATTACCCATTGATTTGCCTTTATCTTAAATCTTTCAAATGTCTTAAAAACTATATAACTGTATAATATTATTAAAAGAATGATCGTAATATCCGAAGAATTGAGTCTAGCCATGCGGGAATAACAAATGTCAAGAAATCACCTTCAATAAAACGCACCGTTATAATAATAATGAAACAATCTATATTGCCTTCTTACACTAAACTGTTCTGTTTCTTCCCTTTACTTTAACATTAATTTCCTTTTTATTGTCAAAGAAAAAAGCATCCCTTGTTGAAGGGACGCTACCCATTACAATAAAAAGCTATAACGGTTTCCAATTAGAGTCTTTAACATCATTTTGGTTTTCTTACAAACTCGATACACCTTTCCTCACATGCCCCAAATGAAATATAGTTTTTCTGTGCTTGCCTTAAAGAAGGGATATTTGCCCCCCCGCCATAATCAGGGTCATCAAATTGAACTCCATCATCTTTCAGGAACCTGACCTGGCAATTCACTCACCATACAACATTGCCCAACTCATAAGCTGCTCTTTTAAAACAGCTGACACAGTAACTTCTTCTATAATCAACTTGCATCCACAGTTATTACATCACAAGATCAACACAGATTTCGGTACTCCTATATTATGACTAATAGTCTTATTTTATTATAAATTATTTCGAACGTGTATCCGGGACGAGGAACCCGTCCCCGCGACCCTCTTTCTCTTCTTTGCAATAATAGCACCCAATCACTTAATCTTAGTATATAAACTGAAAGCCACCTGATTAAAGGTGACTTTTTTCCTCTTATTCTTTTCACTTAATTATCCCCTATATTTTCAAAACCAAGTAAAGATGATCAAAAGAAAAATTTAATAACGTTCTTCAATTATAGGGGCAGATTGTTTAAATACCGTTTTTTTATACAAAACATATATGTCAGTCCATAAAACCCCTGCAACCATAAACTTTGATTGCTAATTAAAGCGTAGATAATAGGTATTTATCGTTCGAGAACATTCTCTCTACTTACATTATACTCTCAATTATAAATTATTTATAGACTACACTTTCTAAAGTTCCTGTCCTATACTGTTTTATACAAATCTAAAAATATAAGAGGTGTATCAGTATGACTGACAAAAAAGATGTCTTAGATAATGGTCCTTTCTTTCATGGTACTAAAGCAGAACTAAAAATTGGAGATCTATTAGAACCGCACCACTTATCGAATTACCAAGACAAAAAATCTAACTATATATATTTCACTGCAACATTAGATGCGGCAAAATGGGGTGCTGAATTAGCAACTTCTAATTCAAAAGAAAGAATTTACATTGTAGAACCATTAGGTGATTTTGAAAATGATCCGAACTTAACTGACAAAAAATTTCCTGGAAACCCAACACGTTCTTTTAGGTCTAAATCTCCTTTGAAAATAATCGCTGAATTAAGCTCATGGGAAAGACATTCCGATGAAGAAATAAATCATATGCTTACATCTTTAAAAAAGTTACGTGAACAAGGAAAAGCTGTAATAGATGATTAACCTTCAACATCTATAAAATTATGACTAAAAAAAACCAATAATCAACTTGCTTTTACAATTGGTTTTCGTTTCGGCACCGGAGCGCACCAAAAAGCGCAAAAGTTGGAATTTAAGTGTCGCCCACACCCGCCCAACTTTTGACATCTGTACAAATTTAAACCGAACTCCTCCCTCTAATCCTTTAGAGGGATATCCATTCAAAAACGAATTTAATAGTTACGTAGTAATTATAATGACCTCTTCTTCCGTATTACTATTACTTATTGCCTTTACTTAAGTATCTTTTCGCAAAACCATCTACGTTTTTGCATTTATACCCAAATGCCTTATTAAACTATCTGCTCTTTAGTGGAGTAACTTTATTGCCACTCAACAGTTCCTTAATCCACCTATCATTTCAGATCTTCTTTTCACTTTCCACTATAAAAACACCAGATCCAAAGGCGCACAAACATCGCGGTTTTTTTTTATAAACACCGTGACTTTATTTTAAAGTGACAGTATTCGTAATGAGTCATCAAAAATAAGCAACTATATTTATTTTTTGAAAAATATAATTTTCTGCCAGAAAATATTACACATGGGTTGGCGAACACATTAGAGAGGGGATAAGATATGAGTACAAACATTATCAATCTATGGAAAAAGGAGGCCAACTTTTTATGTGGATCATCACTACCTATTCAAAGGGAAACACTACGATGTTTGAATTTGACACAGAAAAAGAAGCAAGAGAAGCTTTTGAGAACATTCAAGGCTACAGAATTATTTCCGAAGTTGTATACTTTAATGATCCTTGTTTCGCATTAGCTGATGTTTAAAATCATTACTAACATACTAATAAAAGGATTAAAACCCAAAAGGTAGGCTGACCTCTCATTCTTATAGGTCTACAACGAGTAAAAAAGAGAGCAGACTGCTAATTCACAGTGGTGCTTCCCCCTAAAAGTTAGAGTTTTATTATGCAGCTGATTGGCAGGATTGAGTTCAGTATTCAACTGGGCTCAATCCTGCCAGTTTGTCTTTTGATCTTTCATGGTTGTACCAATAGATATATTCTTTAATCCGTCTTTTTAATTCTTCATAGCTTACTAATCCTTCCCCATAATACATTTCTTGCTTTAATCCCTCCATCCCTTGGGCCTTATAGGCTCTTACCCAATTGTGTAATGGTGTTTGAGAGGGCATATTGTATTTCTGCGCCAATAATTTATATCCAAGATTTCCATGTAAATACTCAGTAACAAGCTTTATTTTAAATTCCTCGCTATATTGGCCATAAAAACACCCACAAAAGTTAGTTTTCAACTCTAACTTTTTGGGGGTCGGTACCTCCACAGCCTACTTATAAGTTAAAGGATTGGCTTACTAGTAATTATTCCTGCTTCCAATGCAGAGGTAAATTTTAAGCCATACAACATAAAGATACTAAATAAAAACACTCCGGTTAGAGATTGGGAAAAGAGAATAACAATATCTTTTTTATTTAATGAAGGAATCCCCTCTTTGAAAATTAGTAAGGGTACTAATATAAGAGATGCTACTAAAAATCTTAACTCAGATGCTAAAAATATTGGCATTGTTTGAATTAATATTTCGTATGTATGTCTTCATACTGTATATATGAAGATAGGTTGAATTTCGTTGGGAAGATCACGATTTTTGAATAACAGAAAAAAGGTTCCCATCCCCCAATACTTTAAAGTACCGGGGTCAGGAACCTTTTCTTATATACGAGTATCAACATTCTTTGACTCAAAGTCATTAAGCAATACACGAACTTCATCTGTTGACCCTGTGTTCATCAATTGATTTCTTAATTCACTCGCCCCTCGAAAGCCACTGACATAGATCTTAAAAAACCGATGAAGAGATTTGAATGGACGTGTGATATATTCCTTTGAATAGTGATCATAGAGGTCAAGGTGCAACCTTAAGAGATCGAGCAATTCCTTACTACTATGCTCTTTGGATTCCCTTTCAAAGGCGAATGGATTTTTAAAAATACCACGCCCAATCATAACTCCATCAACCCCGTACCTGTGTACGAGATCCAAGCCAGTTTGACGGTCAGGAATATCCCCATTAATCGTCAAAAGCGTATCTGGAGCCACTTCATCACGAAGCTTTTTAATCTCAGGAATCAGTTCCCAATGGGCAGCCACTTTACTCATTTCCTTTTTTGTACGTAGATGAATAGAAAGATTAGTGATATCTTGTTTCAATACGTGTGTAAGCCAGCCGCGCCATTCATCTACCTCTGTGTACCCAAGCCTTGTCTTCACACTTACGGGCAACCCTCCTGCTTTTGCTGCTTGGATCAACTCTGCTGCAACGTCCGGACGACGGATCAGACCGCACCCCTTCCCGTTTGATACCACATTAGGTGCAGGACAACCCATATTGATATCCACACCGCGAAAACCTTCTTTCGCCATTCCAATACTCATTTGCCGAAAATGCTCGGGTTCATCCCCCCATATATGAGCCACAATCGGTTGTTCATCTTCTGTAAAAGTCAGACGCCCACGCACACTATGGTTCCCTTCTGGATGACAATAACTTACCGAGTTTGCGAACTCTGTAAAAAACACATCAGGTCTAGCTGCCGCACTTACGACATGCCGGAAAACAACATCCGTCACTTCCTCCATTGGTGCTAATATAAAAAACGGCCGTGGTAAATCACGCCAAAAATTATCTGTCATAATCAAAATTCAAATCCTCTCATAACGGGACACCAAAACCCCAAAAATAAAAAGCAAGAATGTCTCTGATTCCTCTTACCTTTTACTCTTATACCACGCTTTGGGACTTTTTATCAAATGATAGAGAATTTCGTCTCCTTGCTTCGAAAAGAATTCAACATAAAAGGGACCCTGTATCTACACAATATTTAGGTTTCTTAGCTGCTTTTATTCATTTGTAGTTGTGACAAATCAATACTATAACCCGTTTTCATCAACAAATTGCAATAAACATTAGGTATTCTAGGCATTGTGTGTTATGCTTCATCTAACCATTTTACCATTTGTATCATGTTTGCCCCGAGGCTGACTAAGTAAAATGCCAAATCCGTCAATTCGAGAAGATAGACTTTTACCAGATGGTTTATATATCAAATTGCTAAAAGGGTAGGCATTCATTAGTCAGCCTTTTTTGTATTGTTTGTTTGCATAAAAAAAAGGACTCTAATCTAGAGTCCTTTTTCCATTATGCCTTGTTTACATTAACAGCTTGAAGTCCACGTTGACCTTGCTCTGTATCAAATGTAACTTTTTGGCCTTCATCTAAAGATTTAAATCCTTCGCCTTGGATAGCTGAGAAATGTACGAATACATCATCTCCACCTTCAATTTCGATGAAACCGAATCCTTTTTCTGCGTTAAACCATTTTACTGTACCTTCTTGCATGTTTGTTTCCTCCTGCGGTGGATTACGTCCACCATTTATTACTATAGATGTTCAGTTATCAAAGGCGAAAAGTTTAACCACTTATTCGTTCCTACAGATCGAACAAAAATAATTCTTCTTTAGAATAACAGATAAGATACAGAAAAGCAAACTGTGTTTAATTTGGAATTGGAACCAAAGCTTATAAACACCTTAAAAACTTTTTTCAGTTCCCATTTATTAGAACTAGGAAAGAAGTGGGCCGTGGCACCTGTCCCCGCGACCCTGCACCCGACCCACCCAACCTTTACTTCCTTTTATTCCCTTTATTGTTATCACCGCTAGCTGGAACTTTGCCGTGTAATTCTGGTGCATTTTGATTACGGCTGCCTTTATTGTATTTTTTGGTCATATTTCACATCTCCTTTCTTAATTCTTTCTTCAGTTTGTCCCTTTTTTGAAATCATATGTTTTTTCTATTCATATTTCGTAACTACTCAACTTATCCATAAATGATAAACTCAGAATTGGGTAATCTAAAAATGGGAGGTATGAAAATGATCGCTTATTTTGGTACTATGAATAAAATTGAAGATTTTACTAGTGAAGCAAAGGTTCAAAACGTCAATAACGTTATTGGTACAATTGGCTTTTGGCTTACATCTGATATTCAGTCTGCTAAACCCTATGCAACAGGAACGGAGACGGTTTATCAAAAGTCCGAAACGGAATTTTGGGAAGATGGAGCACCTAAGGTTATTCAAGTTGAAAGGCGAGTAACTGGCTTCATTTATAAAATATTTATAGATGAACCAAACCTTAAAATATATGATTCTAATACCGTGGATTCGTATGAGTTGTTTATGAATGAACGTGACAAATATTGTGAATATATTCATGCCAGAAAAAGAAACTTTACCTGGAAAGATGAGGCTATCCTTTTAAACATGGAGGAAGCCAATGAGAAATTTCGTAACAGCCTTATTCGTCAGGGGTATGAAGGCTTTGTCATTCAAAATTGCAAACTACAAAATGGGGTTACTGACTTGTATTGTCTTTTTTCAATAGAATCTCCGCTCATTTCAGACATTATACCGGTAGAAACTTTGTAGTGTGAAACAGTGCCTGTCCCCCATCCACTAACGCTTTAAATAAGCGGGGGACCATAACCCACGGTTACCTATGACTACTCATGTATTTTTCTATCAAACTCTTATGGTATGGTATTAATATTTCTTGATCGATCATCGGTAAGATTTCCTCTTTTGTCGCCCACTTCACTCGTTGTACTTCCACTGGCTGTAACGTTAATTCCATTAATCTGTCATTTTATAATAGCATTTCATTCCCAAATAATCTGCTGACTCCCAGTCCACTAGTAGAGGCCAAGCACTGAAAGAAAGACATCCACTATAAATATTGATATAATTGAATTAGTTTTAGCCCATTATTCACATAAAAAAAAGACCAATTACTTTTCAAAAGGAGACGAGAAGGATGAGAACAATAAAGCTTGGAACTAGTGAATTAGAAGTACCTGTTGTTGCAGTAGGTTGTATGCGGATTAATTCACTCGCTAAAAATGAGGCAGAAAGCTTTGTACAGACAGCATTAGAAAATGGTGCAAACTATTTTGAGCATGCTGATATTTATGGTGCAGGTGAATGTGAGGAAATATTTGCTGACGCTGTTCACATGAATGATGATGTCCGGGAAAAGTTGATTCTCCAGTCTAAATGCGGTATTCGACCAGATATAGGCACGTTCGATTTTTCCAAAGAACATATTTTAAATTCCGTTGACAAAATCCTAAAGCGTTTGAAAACAGATTATTTGGATGTTTTCCTTCTTCATCGTCCGGACGCACTAATGGAGCCTGAAGAGGTTGCAGAAGCCTTCGACATTCTCGAAAATTCAGGAAAAGTAAGACATTTCGGAGTTTCCAATCAGAATCCGATGCAAATGGAGCTTTTAAAGAAATACATAAAACAACCGATCGTTGCTAACCAGCTTCAATTAAGTATTACAAACACAACGATGATTTCCAGTGGGATCAATGTCAATATGGAAAATGAAGCTGCAGTCAATCGCGATGGCAGTGTGCTTGATTACTGCAGGTTAAACGATATTACAATCCAGCCTTGGTCACCTTTCCAGTATGGCTTTTTTGAAGGCGTATTCCTCGGAAACGAAAAGTTTCCGGAATTGAACAAAAAAATTGATGAGGTTGCTGCAAAATATGAGGTATCAAATACAACGATTGCTATTGCATGGCTGCTGCGCCACCCTGCGAACATGCAACCTGTAATCGGAACGATGAATGAAGGCCGATTAGTAGACTGTATTAAAGCTAGCGATGTCCACCTCACCCGTGAAGAGTGGTATAGCATCTATCGTTCCGCAGGAAACATACTTCCTTAATTTAAAGCATGGGGACGGGTCTTCCGTTTCGTTTATTACAGAATTGTAACTGATTTGAAAGCCTAGGTCCGTCCCCCGCTTTCCCCAGTTAAAGATAGAAATTCTTCATGTCGAACATATTCGGCTATCGCAGCAATTATGGTTGTATATTTTTCTTTTAACGCGATTCAAAAATCTAGACCCTTTTTTCTGTTGAATACCTCCGTATAATCGAGTACTTAGTGATAGTAAAATAAGCGGAGATTTTTCGGTTAGATGCAGAATAGAGCTCGTTCCGGGGTATATAGGCGGAGGTTTTCCGATTATGCAATGAAAAAATTACCCATTTCCAGATTTTTTGAGTCAATAGGAGGAATATCTCCGTCTATTTAAGCTATTTTTAATGCTAATTACTATTTAAAAGAAGTTTCTACTTTTATTTACCAGATCGGGTTCTTAACCTGATCCCCTAGCCGATTAGAGCGGACCCTCACCACCTCATCAGGAACCTTTTCTTATATACGAGTATCAACATTCTTTAACTCAAAGTCATCAAGCAATGCCTGCACTTCATCTGTTGACTCTGGAGTACCTTTATTATTTTCATACGATGGACCTCACTCATTCCCAGATAAGTTCAAGAAAACGGATAGAGAAAGCAAATGCACATATCCACGTATGTGTACGGAATGGTAAGCCATCGCTTTACTGAATAGTCCAATCCCTCTTCCTTCATAGTTTGCTAAATAAAATAGCACCAGTACCATGTTCTACTATCATTTTCATGGGTTGTTTTAATTGATAACCACAACCACATCGCTTACTTCTAAAAATATCACCACTATGACAAATGGAATGCATTCTAATAATGGCATCATCAACGTAACTAAAATCACCATAGGTCTTTTTTAAATCAGCTACCATGACAGTCACATTACCACTTTTGAACATTGTATAACTCCTCCATTTTCATATATTAAACATTATTTTATTTATAAATAAAGTTTACCACCTTTGCTACGATCGGATTACAATTAAACTTTACTTTTAAAAATCCTACCAAATTTCCTTTTTTCTTTGAATAATCCTGCTTCGTAGTAGAACGGCGATAGCCCATATTAAGCTATCGCTCCCTTTAACTCAAGTGAATTTCTTCACAAACTAAGAGAGAGCGAGCCAATTCTTCAACAGGTATGCTGACCGTTTAGTGTAACAAGCAAAAAAGCTGCCGAAGCAGCCAATTTTCGTTATACAAAATTATTAGTAAACATTTTTTCATATTCATTTTGAAAAAACATCCTTTTAAAGAATCTATTCATTAATTAACTTTAATGCCGAATTTAATACGTCAACAACCCTGTCACACCAATTGTCAAATTCCTCATCTGGTATTTGTAGTTCAGGATGAGCTAATATGTATTCGACCGTTTGCCTAATCCCTTGGTCAATTCGGGTCGTAGCAACAAAATCGGGAACAAGCCTTTTTAGTTTAGAATTATCGAAAACGACAGAATTCGCCTTATCGCCTAATAATCCACCCCTGTAATCCTCCTTACTGCATGCGTCCAAAAATTCCGATGACACATGGATTGCATTGAGTTTTACTCCGAGTGCGTCTGCAATTGTTTCGTAAATTTGATTCCAGGTAACACTTTCATCTGACGTGATATGAACAGACTCACCAATTGCATGGATATTGCCCATCAAACCAATAAAACCTTTAGCAAAATCACTATTGTGCGTCATCGTCCACAAGGATGTACCATCACCATGAATGATAACGGGTTTATTCTCCAACATTCGTTTTGCTACCTGCCATGTGCCCTTGCTACCATGTACTCCAAGTGGAATTGAAAGTTCATCATAGGTGTGACTTGGTCTTACAATCGTAATCGGAAAGTCTTCCTCTCGATAGAGCTTCAGCAAATACTCTTCACAGGCAATCTTATTTCTCGAATATTGCCAATATGGATTTGATAATAGCGTTCCTTCTGTAATTCGATAGTCGGACAAAGGAGTTTGGTATGCAGAAGCAGAGCTAATAAAAACAAACTGTTTCGTTTTCCCCTTAAATAAGCGATAATCTCTTTCAAGCTGTTCCGTTTCAAACGCGATGAAATCAGCAACGACATCAAACTCTAAATCTTCAATTAGTTTGGAGACATGGTCTTCATCATTAATATCAGCTTGAAATAAGTATACCCCTTCTGGCAAGCGGTGCTTTCGATTCCCCCTATTCAGAAGATAGAGCTCACATCCCTTTTCTACTAGCTGCTTCGTAATGGCAGAACTAATCGTTCCCGTCCCTCCAATAAATAACGCTTTCATTTTTCCACCTCCGCTAATCTTAAAACAATTAATTGTAATTATACGTTACCAAGTAAATGTTCAATGCTACTAGCAAAATTCCTTTTTTTATGCTCATTATCCTAAGACATTGTTTTGCTACTCATATGTGAAACAAAGTGAAGAACGTTATTTAGGATAAATGCAACAGAGGAGCACCTTAACCTGCTCCCCATCACTTGATATAAAACATTATTTCACGTGACCTAACCCTCTATTTAAGGGCTGGTGAAAGATTGAAAGATCAATAGCCTCAGCCATAGCTTTTAGCCCAAAATCGTTTGGATGCAATGCATCTCCACTATCATAAGCAGGGAGAATTTTCTCAGGGTTGCTAGGGTCAGCTAATACACGATCAAAATCAATGAATCCATCTAAAATATCATTATTTCGTATCCACTTATTCACTTCTTGGCGTGTCTGTTCACCTTCTTCAGTGAAATAATTTCCAAGATCGTATGCATTAAATGGAGTCAAGGTACCTGCATAAATTCTTAACCCACGCTCATGAGCCTGTAAAGCAATTTCTTTTATTCCGGCTATAATTTCGTTTGCATCATAAACATGTGGATGATGCCTAATATCATTGATTCCTTCTAACAGAATAATATCCGTTACACCAGTTTGAGAAAAAACATCTCTTTCTAATCGTGAAAGTGCTTTTTCTCCAAAGATAGGAGAATCTGTTAGGATGCGATTACCCGTGATTGCTTGATTAAGTACCGAGAACGTTTGATTTTTTATTTCTTTGTCTAGCCGATCATTTAGTACATCAGTCCAACGACGATTTTCATTTAAAGTTGATAAATATCCATCCGTTATTGAATCTCCTAACGCTACAATTACTCGAGACTTATTATTTGAGTGGGTAAGAACATCAACACCTGATAACCAAAACCATGCGCCGGCTGTTTGGTTGAATGCGCTCTTATTATTTACATCAGCAAAATTACCTTGTTTTGAAATATACGTCGTTTGGTTTGAAATAAAATGCCATGTAGTCGGTCCGCTTTCAGAAGCAACATATACGCTAATCGTTAAATCAGAACCGTCTTTTACGTCAAAAGAAATTGGATCACTAAACATTTCTTCTCCAGCAGGAATCGTAACAGATTCCTCATTATCAAAAGTTAACGATTTAACAGAGTCAGCAACTACATCCGCTCCCTCTAATGTATGAGCTACTGTTACTTTATCAAACGTTAACGGTTGTTCTCCAAATGCGTTAGATAGGCGAATTCGTACCTTTGAACCAGATGCATTTGGATTGACAATCATACGAATGGTTTGATTGTTAAAGCTTTCATTCGAAATTCCACCTTCATGTGCTGCTATTTGACTAGAAGACCAAGCACCAACCCAATGACCCGTTTGACTAGTCTCTTTTGCAAATACAGAGGAACCAATGGAACTGATACATAATCCGATCATGACAGTTACAATAACTAACAGAATGTTCTTTTTTAGATTCAATTTATTTTCCTCCTGGAAACTTGAAGTTCAGGTTCTGATGTGTTTTTAACACATTTATTAATACCCTGTTTTCACCATTCTTTTAAAGTCGTCCAATGTATGTTCTTGAAGAATCATAATACGAGGCAATTCAAAACGATCACTTTCACTTGTACTTATTCCACCGCCAACTTTAAAGGCACCTTTAAATCCTAATTCTTCAAGGACTGAGATCGTATCAACGTTATAATCTCCGTAAGGATAAGCGAAAACATTCGTCGTCTTACCCGTTAACTCTTTGAGCGCTATAGTTGCATCATTAATTTCGGCGTATTGTTCTGCTTTACTTAAACTCGTTAGAAAAGGGTGTGTTACAGTATGGTTTTGGATATCAATTCCATCTTCCATTACGGTCAAGATTTCATTACTCGTCATGTTCCAGCTTCCATCTACCCAATCGGAAACGGTAAACTGAGTTGCTTTCATCCCATATTTTTGCAAAACAGGATATACATATGGGTAAAAATCATCTGAATTATCATCAAATGTCAGCAGTACAGCTTTTTTAGGCATCGCAGCTTTTTTATCAAGGATGTTAAAATATTGTTTAATCGTTAAAGTTAGATACCCATTTTCTTTCAAGTAAGCCATATGTTTCTCAAATTCTTCAAGGCTTAATTGCCATGGATTGGTCGGATCAGGGTCGGGTTTAACGACATGATATAACAAAACAGGAATTTCTACGCTTGTCGATTTTTTAGGCGCTGCCTCTATAAAGTTATTAGTAGAAACTACTAAAAGTAAGGAAGCAAGAAACAACATATACACTTTTTTCAACACGACCATCCTTTCGAATAAAAAGTAATTTTTAATAGATTATTTACTTTCTAACAAATTCTCCTTTCAATTTATTCAGCGGATTAAATAGGAAAAGGCTTTCATTTAATCGTAGCTAAAACCTTGTATGTTCTATGAACACTCGTTAATTATAGCAACCCACACTTTGTTTATCCGTCAGACGAAGTATGTATTTTTCATATTATTCCTACTTTTCTAACTCATCCAAAACAAGTTAGTTAGACCTAGTTATTTCAGCTGCTTTCTTTATACATTTGTCGCATTTTGACTCTAATATAGTTAATTTTCCGCAGTCCCCTTATCTTAACAATCGTTAAACGTCCTTATTTCCTTGGTACCTACAACCTTAAAACCCATCCAAATTGAATTGGGATGGGTTTACAAATCTGTTCCTTCTACACCGGCCACTCTTCAAACGTATAGACCCATTTTCCAAAACATATAGCTTTTACCTTTGAGTCAATATAGATGACAGTTCTTATAAAACTAATCCTTCCGTTTTGTTTAAAAACCCGCTCAATGCTATGCATTAAACCAATAAGAATTTCAATGAAGCCTAAATAGGAACCAGGATGACAATCGCTGACTCCTACCATAACGACCTAAGCCTTTTTCACAAATAATTCTAATAACTCTTTGGCACTATGCACTTCTTTATCTGGTTTATAGGTAGCATTAGTCGGTAAATCTTTCTTACGATGATTCATCCAGATCGCTTGCCAGCCTGCTTGTTTTGCTCCGATAATATCTTTTTCAAAATTATCCCCGATATACACGGTTTTGGTTTGGTCAAGGTCCATTTTCTGTTCAATAAAATCAAATACTTCTCTTTTCGGTTTTGCATGACCAATCGTTCCAGAAATAAACGTCATTTCTGCCGGAATCCAACGACTAAGGTTGAGCTGTTTAATTTTCATTGCTTGATGTTTTTCTTCACCATTTGTAAGAATCCCAAGCTGTTTCCCTTCTTTGTAAAGTACATTTAGTAGTTCTTCGACTTCTGGAAACAAGGTAATGTTTTTTTGTTCAGTCACATACGTTTCATGAAAAATAGTCGCTTTTTCCGTATCTATAGGGATGTTAAAATCCTTACAGGCAGCCATGATTCGTCCGGTTTGCCATTCAAATTGGGATATTTCACCTGCTTCACTTTGATCAAATAAAATCTCGCTATACTTACGACTAGCTTTATATAATTGATCGATTTCTTCGTCTGAAAATGGTTCTTGAAAAAGCTTCCTCACCGTTTTATGAAAAGATTGTGCTTGATCATATAGTGTATCATCGACGTCAAAAATTATCGTATCCATTCTCATAGCCCTCCTTATATAATGATGATATCACTTATTTATCAACTAGAGAAAACAAAGAGCTAACTAACTACTCCGTTCATCTCTCTGCCTTTGAATAAGAAGTCTTGTCAATAATCGAGTAAGTAGTGATAGTAAAATAAACGGACATTTTTCGGTTAGATGCAGAATAGAGCTCGTTTCGGGGTATATAGGCGGAGGTTTTCCGTTTATGCAAAGAAAAGTTACCCATTTTCAGATTTTTTGAGTCAATAGGCGGAATATCTCCGTCTATTTAAGCTATTTTTAATGCTAATTACTAAATAAAAGAAATTTCTACTTTTATTTATCAGATCGGGTTCTTAAGCTGATCCCCCAGCCGATAAGAGCGGATTCTCACGACCCCAGATGCAGGAATCAGCATCTTTTTATCGACTAGTTGAGAAAGCACTTTTTTTACCGTCTTGTCACTTAGCTTCAAATACTTCTGGACTTCTATAGGGGATATGGCTTCTCCTTTTCGAATTGCTAGACGCAGCACTTCCTTTTCTACTAAGGATAAAGTGGTCAGGTCCAGTTCATCCCCCAGCCATCGGCCAATCACTTGCTGAACAATTTGTTGGCATCGACGAGGCTTCTCTTTAACTTGGTCATAAGAAAAGCGTATCACGGTCCATCCGTCAATCACCAACTGGTTTTGACGTTCTAGGCTGTCGGAAAATTGCCATCTGCTTATCTCCTTTAAATGAGGGCCATATCCATCAATCTCAAAGCAAATTCGAATGGTGGGCCGGATATAAGCAAAATCCAAATACCTTGTACCATCTTTGAAATCATTGACTTCATATTCTGGATACAGATACCGAAAATGGTGGAATAAAGGCCACCACACTTCCTTCAAAAACAACATTTCAGCATGTTTGTGACCCTCTTGTAAACGCCGCAACCGTTCACCGGTTCTTGCCTGCAAGTGAGCATTTATAAAGATCTGGTATTCTTCTTCAAATCCCATAGCATCCCTCCTCCTATCTAATGATCATGTCTTTTGCCATTTAATTGATACTCTTCATAGGATAAATATTAATTTACAGGTAGGTTGCCAAATAGTAAGAAAGATGATCGAAAACCATGAGCATTTAATCTTTATACATATTCCATGACATAAATGAATCATCTCCATTATTAATTGATTCGAACTCAGGAAAGTTTTTTGAAATTAATGAGCGGTAATACGAGTAATCAGGAGAATTTATTATGTGTCTTAAATTGGAGGGGCTAATATAATAAGAAAATTAAGGAAGAATTTAAAGGGAGAACTATTTTCAGTTTAATAGAATTCTAAAATTTGTCAATAAATTCCCCCTATATTGCGACAATATCTTTTCATTTCTATTTCCGTTAAAAGGCAGCACTCTGTTTAAGACTTATGTTTTTAGTGGCAACATAAAAAATAAGCATCAAATACAAATACAACAAACATGTATATAACGCTTTAGTGAGACTTCTAATCATTTTTAATTTACATAGTTACAAAGTTTACCTATCTGTTCTACTTCAACCACTACAATATCCCCCGACTTCATTGGACAACTTCCAGAAGGAGAGCCAGTAGCCAAAACATCACCTGGTTCCAGTGTCATTACCTGTGAAATCCAACTGATAAGATAAGGAATTGAAAGTGACATCTGATTCGTATTTGGCCACTTCACCTTCCATTTCCACCTGCTTAGATAAATCATTTGACGGCAGAACGATGTTGGCCTGATCGGGAATCACGGAAGACGCCGGTTTCAAAAACAAAAATGGTTCTTTAAGATTTGCTTTCCCACCAGTTTCTTTTGCATGATCAGCATATGTCCATCCGAAATTAACAATTTTCGAGGGTACTACTGGCTCCAAAATCTTCACATCATTATATTTAACTCTTTCTCCATCAAGTTTTAAATCATTGCTTACTACTTCAGCAAAAGTACTACTACATAATTGTAATATCTCGTCATCTTCAACAATTCCATAATATGCATTTCCGTCACATCTTTGATAGCGAACTATCGTCTTTGTTTTTTGTAGTACTTTCATTGTCACACCAACCTCTCATTATATTCCTTTGTACCTATACCTAATCGCTAATTAACGGATATTTACATCACTATCATCTTTTTTCAAAAAATATGAATTAATATTTTCAACTGCTTCAGTAAAGAAATTTTCTATCATTCTATCAGTCTTCCAACCAATATGAGGTGTTAGTAGCACATTGTTCATTTTTGTTAAAGGATGTCCTTGTTGTATGGGTTCGTTTGTAAAGACATCTAATCCAGCACCAGCAATTTGTTTTTTTTCAAGCGCTTCAACTAATGCAGATTCCGCAACAATATCCCCTCTTGAGGTATTAATGAAAAAGGTTTCCTTTTTCATTAATTGGAAGTGTTCTGCACGTATTAAATTTACTGTTTCTGAGGTACGCCTTACATTGACAGAGATATAATCAGAGTTGCGAAGTAAATTCTCTAGAGATGAATAGATGACCCCCTGCTCATAGGCTCTTTCTTTTCTAAGCCTCGGCCCCCATGCAAGAACATTCATGCCAAATGCTTTTGCAATATTCGCTACATTAGAACCAATTTTACCCAAACCAATTATACCAATTGTCTTATTATCTAAACTCTTACCAAATGTATCTTTCCAAACACCTTCCTTTACTTCATTATTTAACTTTGATAATTCTCTAGAGAAACTCAAGATATAACCAAAAATTAATTCGACAACTGCTTTGGAGCCACCAGCTGTTGTTGCAACTACTATCCCTAAGTCTTTTGCAGCTTTCATATCAATATGTGCTACACCGGAACCCGTTTGGGCAATAAACTTTACATGTTTCATATTTTGTAAAGTTTCATGAGAGAATTTTGTCCTTTCTCTAATTGGTATAATAGCATCAGCATCGCTAATTCGTTCATAAAGCTGTTCTTTTGTTGGTCTATCATGGTAAGTTTCAACATTAAAATCCTTTTTCAACAATTGTATAGCCAAGCTATTTTTTGAACTATATTCCCAATCATCTAATAGCACTACCTTCATTTCTGATTCTCCTTTTATCTCAAATTACACTGTATTCCTCCTGAAAAATATGGTTATTTTCCATTTGTATCATTTCAATAATGTCGTCGATGCTACGCTTACCTATTTCATAAATAGAATCCATTTTTAGGGAGCTACCCTCTCCATGCTCTACATAAATTTTAATTATCTCTTTTACCCCTGTACTATCCTCTTGGACACAATGATCCTGAATGATAATATGATGAAAAATTTCAATTACTTCTAAAACCACGTAATAATTACTCTTAGTTTTTTCACTAAAAAATTGTTTAGATTCTATTGTTCTATAAGTAACCATCTCTTCTTCCTTTCATTAAAGAAATAACTCCTAAATACGACAACAACTTTGTTGTATCTAGGAGCACAATAACTAGGTGTGAACGATTAAACAGATGATTTGAGACTATAGTCGTTAAGTTGGCTATTTATTTTTTCACTTTCCCAATAAATATCACTTGGAACAAACACAAATCCCTCCATTATTGTTCTTGCCGTTCTAGCTACAGCGGCACGCTTTAGTTTTACTTCCCCTTCCATATATTCAATTCCGATTGACAATTCTAATGAACCAGAAGGATGTCCTATAACCACACCTTGTGAGATATCACCTTCTTGAAAGAAATTATTATTAGAACTTCTATAAATTTCGTTAACTATCGTTCCGTTGAGTAGTGTCGCAACTGCCGTACAAATTCCTCCAGTAACTGGGTAAGCCTCATGCATGGTTTCCATGGCAATTGCACGACTTAAAATATGAACATCGTTCTTGTTAATCTCTGAACCATTAATCGTTATATAATTATTCTTTTCCCCAATAAACATAATTTTTGGGGTAGCCGGTGACTTAGTTGATGCCTCACTTATTGAATTAACAAATCCTAGCTCATATGCCACTATCGAACGAATCTCTTCTAGTATACTTGTAGCATAGTGATTTAACTCTTTTGGTAATTCTGTCCCTTTTAACCCAATATCTGATGCCTTAACAAACACACACAAATTAGCAACATCGACAATACTTACTTCAATTTCTACACCTGTCGATAAAGATAGTTTATCCCTCACATTCCCTGTTGGAAGTAACTTCCCTGTACGAGCACCGTCTGCATTAAGAAAATTCAACAAAATCTTTGCACCTGTTCCAGGCACCCCATTAATTTGAAAGTCACCTTCTGTTTTAGCTTTTCCATGTAAAACAGGTACTTCTGCTTCAATAATTTTCTTAGTATTCGTATTGTAAATTCGAACCTTCGTTATTGGCTCTTCTACCCTAACAAGACCTTTATTGATTGCAAATGGGCCTACACCCGACAGAATATTCCCGCAATTTACACTATAATCAATAAATTGATCAGCAATACTTACTTGTCCAAACGTATAATCAATATCTGCATCACTTCTATCTGAAATTCGTACCATTGCAAATTTACTCGTTAACGGATTTGCTCCACCTAAACCATCAATTTGCCGGCTATCTGGACTCCCATAAATCGATAAAATGACATTGTCTCTCACCTTTGGATCTTTGGGTAACTCATTTTCTAAAATATAGACTCCTTTACTTGTTCCGCCTCGCATAATCGTCGCGCTAATTCTTTCATTATCTCTCATTTCAGTACCTCCAAACAAAATTTATAATCCTAATAAACTTCTAGGCCAAAATAGGTTCATAATATTGCTAAATAAAAGTAAGCAAACGATAACAGTTGAAATGGAAATCGCTGTTTTAACAATCGTAAACTTAGATTCAAAGAATAAGAAAGTTGCTAGAAATATACCTGTTGCGACTAACAAGCCAACGATATAAACCAAAACGACATAGCCCAATAGCCAACCGAGATATTTTAATGGTGTTTTAAATTGTAGCTTTTTCAATTCTTCTGGTAATCCTTCTTCTTTGATAATTGTTCTTATTTGAACAATAGTGTAAATAAAACATAGGATCGCCCCAGCGATTGTAATATAGAGGGGGAAGAATTTAGCAAGTCTTGAAAATGTAGCTGCTTCCAATGCAAGCCCTGCAAAAAGCAAAAATAAACAAAACGTAAATATTGTTGACCCAACTAATTTATTCATAATCCAACATCCCTACTTTTTTCATATCTTTGACTAATACGCTTTACAAAATATCCTCCGAATAGGAATAAAATAATCATAACCCCAATGACTATGACAACTGGTTTACCTAGCCATGCTAGTTCATACCTATCCATTGAAATCCATAAATAACGCTCCGCAGATAGAGAAAGGACAAAACCAATTAAAAATGGCGGTTTAGGCCAATCAAGAGAATGCATGACAAGACCAAGTAATCCAATTAATACAAAGAAGATAATGTCACCCCAAGACCGTGTACTTTGAAAAGAACCAATTAGCAAAATGATAAAAAGAAATGGGACAAGCCTGTTGGCTGGTATCGTACTAATTCGTGAGATTGGTTTGATTAACAACAAACAAAGAATGACTCCAAATATATTAGCGATAACAAGTGTCCATATAACTGATAATGTTACTGGCAAACCAGTAGTAAGCATAGTCGGTCCAGCCTGTAATCCCATTAGCGTTAATCCACCTAATAAAATAGCAGTTGTTCCACTTCCTGGGATACCAAACATTAATGTAGGGATTAGCGCCCCACCTTCTTTAGCATTATTTGCACTTTCCGGGGCGATCACGCCTCGAATATCCCCTTCACCGAACTTATTATTTTTAACTGTTTTTTGTGCAGCACCATAACTTAACCAATCGACTACACTACCACCTAAACCTGGAATAAAGCCAATTATTGCACCAAAAACTGAACTTCTTACTACTAAAAATTTATTTTTTAGGGCATCTTTGATTCCTGTAAATATGCCACGTGTGGCTCCGCCTTCAATTTTGCTATTTTTTGAAACGGCGCTGTTAGTAGATAACATTTCAATCATAACTGGAAAAGCAAACAAACCTAGTGCAACAACCGCTAATGGAATCCCATTTGATAAATATAGAAAATCAAAAGTAAAACGATATTCAGCTACTGCTGGTGCACTCCCAATTGAACCAACCGCTAATCCGAGTAAACCAGAAATAACTCCTTTCATTGGAGATTTTCCAGATAATATACCAACCATACTTAACCCTAGTAATGAGAGCATAAATAACTCTGGTGAACTAAAAGTTAATATCATTGGTCGTGCAATAGGAATCGTAATAAATAATACAATTCCCCCAATAATCCCACCAATCATAGAACAGAAAAAAGCTGCACCTAATGCTCTCGTTGCCTGTCCTTGCTTTGCCAATGGATGACCATCCATTATGGTTGCTTGGGAACCGGAAGAACCCGGTATCCCAAGTAATATAGAAGGAAATGTATCAGAAGTATGGATAACAGCTACCATCCCTATCAGCAATGCCATTCCAGTAAATGGATCCATTCCAAATATAAACGGTAATAAAAGCGACATTCCTACAGTCCCACTTAACCCTGGCAACAAACCTACTAAAATACCAATTGAAATTCCAAGAAGCATAAATCCAATTCTAGAGGGGTCTAAAACCATAACTAGTGCCTCTAATGCTACTTCAAACAAAAACATTACCTCCCTTCAGTAAATGAAGTCCAAAATCTAGTTGTTACTCGATAACTACATCATATTTTTGTTCTAATAAATCGCGGACCCAATCTAATATCTCTGGACTTGTGTTTAACGCATTATCGATCATATTCTTTAATTCCTGTCCAGTATAAGGTTCATAGTTTTCAAGAACCTCTTTACTTGCTTCTAAAAACTCTGGATCTTTTGCTATTTTTTCTGCAGATTCATGTAGAGCCTCAATAGCTGCCTCTGGTGCATCACCATGAGTCCAAATCAATTTTTGAACTGTATATGAAGAATTTACAAATGCTTTATACGCTTCCCATGCATCACCAGATGGCTCTTCACCGTAGATGTCGATATAAACTTCCTCCAAAGTTGGTAAGTCAGGGAATACTGGATCTCGTACTAGATCTCCTTCTTCATTAATTTGTCCTAATGAATAAAGAGGCACAGCATCCCCGCTGTCAATTAACGGTTCAATATTTTGCAAATAAGCAGATGTCGTTTGAAAGTCAATGTTAACTTCTCCTTGCTCAAAAGCAACACGTGCAGGTCCTCTACCTTCATACCCAAGGATTGACTGTACATCTAATTCCAAAACTTCAAAAGAAAGCAACGTTACTAAGTCAAGACCTATGGCACTAATTCCTGCAAAAACTAATTGTTCTTCTAGGTTTTTTAAATCTGTTGGCTCTGTTACACCAGTGTCAGGAGAAACATACACTACTGCACCAGTTGGAGCACCGAAGATAGGCTCAAGATCTTTCAAATCATACTTTACTGCACTCTCCCCTAGTAAATAAGGTGTGTGAACAGATGCACTAGACTGGAGTAAATTATAGCCATCGTTTTCACGCATATGCGCAAACTCATTCGTTCCTACTATTGTTTGACCACCTGGTACATTTATTACTTGAACAGCTGGGTTGCCAGCTAAGTTTTCTGCAATATAGGGTGCCATAAATCTAGCGAATAAATCAGTTCCTCCACCTGCACCAAATGGGACAAGAATTTCAATTCCGTTATCCTCATAAAAATTCTCTTTCGTTAAATCTGAAGTACCTGTAGTGGAAGAAGAATTGCCACAAGCAGCTAACACCATTGACAGCGCTATCATTATTACAAATAATAAATTCACCTTTTTCATAATAACCTCCTAATGTAAAATGCTTTTTGTTGATGTTCAATTTTTAGAATGGCTTAAAGTAGCATATTGCTTCATAAAGTTCAAAAATGCTTTTAGAGTTGTAAGTTCATATGCACTTTGATCATAAATTAACCATGTCTTTCTAAATGTTCTATCCTCTTCAATATCAATGGTAAAAAGGTTCTCTGTATTTTCTAATACCATCTTGGGGATGATGGCATAACCTAATCCAAAACGAACCATTTCCTTGCACGTTTCAATTCTGTCAACAGTCATTGAAACAATGGGAGGCTCTTTGAATTTCTCACGCCACCAAGTCTCAATATTATTTCTTAAGGAAATATCTGTTTTATAGCTAATCCTCTGCAGACTAGGTAGAATCTCCATTTCTATAGGTGTTTTTGAGATGATACAGAGCTTTTCTTCATTAAGTAATAATTTTTGCCCATGCCAATTATGCTCTCCCCGAATGATCCCTATTTGTACTTCTTTACTCTCCTTAAGTTTCACTATCCTAGAACTCCATCCAGTTTTTACGTTTACTTTTACTTCAGGATAATCTTCTAAAAACAACTTCAATAGCTTTGGCAGGCGATATAATGCATAGTTACTAGATACACCAAGGCGTAATGAACCCCGTACTTCATGGCCCATGTCTAATATCGTATCCCTAACTTCTTGTAATCTAGATAACATAGTTTGAGCATGGCCTAATAAGTACTCACCCTCTGGCGTAAAGTCAATCCCACGCCTTGTACGTAAAACAAGTTTTACTCTGAAATGTTCTTCAAGATGCTTTATTCGATACGTTAAAGCAGGTTGAGTAATATATAGTTTCTGAGCAGTACGTGTAATATTCTTTTCTCTATGAAGTGTTTTTAAGAGAATCCAATCTTGTTCATCCATAGCTTGCCTCCACACATGCTTAAATAATGAAGTATAAGGAGAAATTAAGTACCACCCCCACTTTTCTAATCAAAATTTTCTCCAATTTGGTTTATGAAAACGCAACCAATTCATTTGTCTAAATCATACTCTCAAACAAAAAATGTTTAAATATTATTAAAATTCTTTCTATTTTTTCTATAAATATAGTTTTTTTCATTATTTCTTTTTTTACATATTATGGATTTTTCCATTAAAAAAGAGGCCTCTGATCTTCCTTTTCTTAATAAAGTTGTGTAAAATGACTAATAAGTATTTATTTTCAAATTGATGAAAACGCTTTACCGCCTCGGAAGAGTTACTTTTGTTTCAATAAAAGTGATTTTTCGCTAGGAATCCTTTTATAAAGGAGTTGAAGGTCAAATGAAAGTAGAAACAATGCCTATTGAGGTCATGATAATTGAGGATGATGAGCTGGCAGCAGGTATATACTCCGAGTTTATTAATCAGGTAGAATCTTTCAAAGTAACCTACATAGCAAATAATGGGGAACAAGCATTGAGTATACTTGACAAGTATAAGCCTCAACTAATCCTCCTTGATATCTATTTACCCGATATTAATGGAATCGATCTATTATGGAAAATAAGAAAGCTTTATCGTGATCTCGATATTATTTTAGTTACTGCTTCGAATGAAGTAGACACAGTAAAGGAAGCTATTAGAGGCGGTGCATTTAATTATCTCATTAAACCAGTAATGATGAATAAACTATTAAACACTTTAAACAAATATGAAGAAACTACACAAGTATTAAACAAAAGGAAAATTGTTAAACAATCAGATGTAGATTCCTTATTTTTATCTTCTGAATATGCACCCACGCATACTGATAATGAAGTAGAGTTACCAAAAGGAATTGATAAATTTACGCTTATGCGTATTAAAGATAAACTTATTACCCTAAAGCATAGCGTTAACGCAACTGATTTCTCACAAACGGTAGGTATAAGTCATTCCACGGCTAGACGCTATTTAGAATATTTAGCTACTTTAGGAATCGTTGAGATCTCTATCCATCATGGGACTGTTGGAAGACCAGAAAGAAAATACAGTTACAAACAAAGTGATAAATCCATGTAAACACCATACTCCTTTACACTATAGTAATAACAAAACACTAAAAGGGATCATAAAAACGATAAAGAATACTCTTAAAATATGAATGGTTATCACTAAAGGGACGTTGGCATGATAAGTTTCAGCTATAAATGTTATTTCACTCATACCGGCCGGAACTGCACTGCAGAATGCAGTTGCATAATCATACTTCAATATTTGCATGAGCAAAAAGCCAATAAATACACCAATTGCCAATTGGATAATGGGGATTAATAGAATTGGCAGCCATATTTGATGAATAAGATATAAAGATTCTGCGGAAAAGGATAATCCAATGTTACCACCAAGCAAAATTTGGATTGTTCTTTTTCCTTTTGGTGAAAAGGTTGGTAGTTTACCTGAAAATAATTGCACGATGGCTACAACTAATAATGCTCCTAACAAAGCTCCTACTGGCACCCCCGACCAAAGCCCGATCATTCCTCCCAAGGATGAAATAACTATCAATAAGATCCATGACTTCACGATACTTTTTCCTCTCCTTTTGTAACAAATTGCTTATACAGAAACTTCATCAATATAGAAAACAATGTCATAATAATAAGTATTCTTGCAAAATGAGCCAAAACAATAATTGGTGCTTCCACACCTATTGTTTCAGCAATCATTGCCATTTCATAAATCGCACCAGGGGTTGAAGTTAATATTGAAACCGCTCCGTTAAAATTAAAAAGATATACCAATACTCCTGAAATACTAGTAACAATAAGGATAACCCCACTAAATATAAAAATTAGAGCAAATCCAACTTTTTGAATGTATTCTTTCTTAAAATCAATAAACGTTACCCCAAGCATAGCTCCTAATAAAATTTGCAATAGAAATAAAAATTCACTAGAAACCGACAATGACATTACTCCGATGGAATGAAAGAACCCAACGAAAATCATCGCTCCAATCATAGAACCAAGTGGGATTTTCAACATGTAACCTATTATTCCACCAAGAAATGAAATAATCATAAACAAAATAAATTCAACCATAATTTATCTTCTCCATAATAGATAATTTTTTATTATTATTTTCTAAAACTCTTGAGCTAAATTTATTGTAAATATAATTCATTTTTAGAGAACTATAAAATATCTATTATTTATGGAAGGTAATAAAAAATTTTTATAAATAAACGGCAAATCCCTCCACTTTTTTTAAGTGGAGGGATTTGCCGTTTATAGGTCTACATTCATATATTAAGTTTCTAGACCATACTTTTCCTGCAGTAATTCTCGAACCCAATTAAGTATTGTAGGTGAGGTGTTGAATGCATTATCAATCATCATTCTTAGTTCTTCGCCAGTATATGGTTCATACTGCTCAAGTGCTCCTTGTCCTAAATGATGAAAACTAGAATCTCGTACAGCCTTTTCTGTTGCCTTATGTAGCGCTTCTTTAGATACTTCAGGAGCATCTCCATGTGCCCAAATTATTTTTTGAATGCTATATGATGAGTTCACAAAAGTTTTATAAGCATCCCAGGCTTTCCCTATAGGCGCTTTACCATGTATATCAATATACACTTCTTCAAGTGTTGGAAGATCGGGAAACATTGGATCACGTACTAAATTACCTTTTTCATTTATCTGACCAAAGGAAAAAAGGGGAATGGCTTCATTTCTTTCAATTAAAGGTAAAATATTTTCTAAGTAAGAAGAGGTAGTTTGAAAATCAATTGTACTATCACCTTCCTCAAACAAAAAACTTGCAGATCTCCTTCCCCCATGATCAAAAGTAGCCTGTACATCTAACCCAAGAACTTCGAATGCTAAAAGCATGACAAGATCTAAACCAGTTGCACTAATACCTTTAAATACTAGCTCTTCATCGAAATTTTCTAGATCAGTAGGCTTTAATATCCCAGTTTCAGGTGAGGTATAAACAACCCCTCCTGTTGGCACCCCTATTATAGGTTCAAGATCCCTTAGATCATACTTCACAGACCATAAGCCTAGAAGATACGGAGTGTGAACAGAGGCACTTGAGGCTAGTAATCTTTTTCCATTTAACTCACTCATATATACAAATTCGTTTGTCCCAATAATAGTATTATCCCCTGGAATATTCAACACTTCAATAGAAGGGTTTCCAACTATATTCTGACTTAATAACTGGGCCATGAATCTAGCAAAAAGATCCGTTCCCCCTCCAGCTTCAAAAGGAACAATGATTTCAATGTCTTTGTTTTCATAGAAAGTATCGACTTTTTCTATATCAGACTTGTTTTCTATCGGATATTGATTAGTACAAGATGCTAAAAAAATAGATACTCCTAAAATACTTAAAAGGAAATATCCCTTATATAGCAACACAATTCCACCACGCATATGAAAATACCTCCTTTCTAAATAACTTACATTGAAATTTATTACTCTGTATAGCATGTCTAATGCCTAACAATTGTTCTTAGCGATAACTATTTAACCTTATGCTTTTTGTAAACCCTTCCATTCTACACTATAAACAACAGGCTTTCTTATAATATATGCAAAATCCTCTTTTTAAACTAGATTGATTATCTCTTTATTGATGTCATACCTGTTACAATACAATTACAAGAACTTATCTATCCTTTTACTATATCTTATAGTCATCGAATTCCATTTACAATGTTAAAATAGTGTTACATATTAATAAATTAATTAATCTCTTGGAGTGTTCTATATTGTTAAAAAGAGTTAGTCTCCTTTGGAAAATAGTTCTCCTTGTCACGATACTTATTGGTTTAAGCTTATATTTAGCAAAAGTATTTATAAATGAAAGATTTAATACGGCAGTTAATGAACACTACGGAGAAAGTGCTATGGTAGTTGCAAAAATGATAGCTAACGATTCCGAAATCATTTCAGCGTTTTATAAAGAACAGCCCGAGATATACATCCAGCCAATTGCTGAAAATACAAGAAAAACAACAGGTGCCAGCTATATTATTGTTACAAACCTAGAAAACGTACAATATTCACACCATATCCGAAGTCAAATTGGTACAAAAACACCTCATAGTCACAAAAATGTTATTCAAGATAAGGAATCCGTGATTTTCCAAGGAGTAGGATATGAAGGTGCAGCTACAATTGCGAAAACTCCTATTTATGATCGTAATCGCGAAATTATTGGAATAGCCACAGTAGGCTTTTACTATGATGATCTACAAGGTCAAATTAATAAATTTAATAATTCTATTTTGTTTTATTTTTTCATGATTCTATTATTAGGTCTCCTTGGATCATTCCTAATTTCAAGAAGTGTTAAAAATATGATTTTTGGATTAGAACCAGCAGAAATTTCGTACCTTTTTAAAGAAAAGGAAGCAATGTTGGAATCGATTAACGATCCCTTAATTGCTGTAGATACGAATGGGTATACTGTTTCTGTAAATAAAAAGGCCCGTGAAATGGACTACTTTAAAAATATAAAGTTAGGAGATAGTCTTGAATTTCCTTTCATTACTGAAACTATCTATTCTATAAAATCAAAAACTATCAGTGAAAATAACAGGAAAATATTCCTTGATAATCAAGTCTATATCATGAATTGTTCACCTATCTACCAAGATGATGAACTAAAAGGAGTCGTCTTTATTTTTCACCCCTATTCCGAATTAAAACAGGTAATTGACGAGGTTTCTAAAATTAAGCTGTTTACTGAAAATATGCGAGCGCAAAATCACGAATTCCAAAACAAACTAAATACAATATATGGCTTATTTAAATTAAATAAACATGAACAAGCATTACAGCTTATCTCTCAAGAAGTTGAACAAAGACAAGAATTCACAAATTTCTTAATGGATTCAGTGAAAAATCCATTAATTGCTGCTTGCTTATTAGGAAAAAAGAATCGAGCAGCTGAATTAAAAGTTTCGTTAATTATTGACGAGGAAAGTGAATTGGATGTGTTCCCAGATAGTTTAAATGAAGAAGATGTCATGACTGTAATAAGTAATCTTATTGATAATGCAATGGAAGCAGCTTTTGCAAAAAATGGAGAGTCAGGAAAAGTTTATGTGTCCTTTACAGATTTAGGACCTGACATAATATTTGATATCGAGGATAACGGGAAGGGAATTACGGAAACAGAAGAAAATAAAATTTTTATAGAAGGCTTTACAACTAAATCATCAAAAAATAACGGCATTGGTTTATCAATTGTTAAAAATACCCTAGCTTCTTTACATGGCCACCTTTTTATCAGTAAAAGTAATATGGGCGGAGCAAGCATAACTGTATCAATTCCAAAAACAAAAGATAGTAACCATTAAATAAATAATTGACTTTTCACAAATCTAACTATTACGAAATGAATGTGGCTAAAGACTGAAGATGAAGCAGAGCAGCAAGGGTTTGATTGGTATTATGGTTTGGATGTTGATGAGTAGAATGCATCACCAATATAAAATTAAGGTACGAATAGATGTTCTTCGTGCCTTTATTATCAATAGAGAAATCATATTTTATCTCTGTTAGTTACTCTCCAACTCTTTTGAATCTAAAAAGACGATTGAAGAACGTCAACGATTTTGAAGTGAAAAAGCCTAACCTCCTTATCTTTATCGAGGAATTAGGCTTTGTTCTCCCGCAATCACGCCAATTGGAATATCATATTCTAGTGAATAGTATGATTGGTTGTACTGCGCAACAATGACTCTGTTTTTTTCCCCTGTCTTATTCGACGTAAGCATCGTTGAATAAGACAATAATATAGCTTTTATCATTAGCTTTGCATACAGTTATTAAAAATTTGTCAAGTAGTTTCGAGTAGAAATTTATGGTATCAAGACATAAAAAAACTCCTTATAATTAGGTTTGGTAGTTCTGTCCAAATCCCAATTAAAAGGAGCCTTCCCATGGACAAGAATACCATAAAATCTACAATAAATGAACTACTAAAAGTCATTGATGAACATACTTTTTCCACCCTAATTAATGTGATAGACCTTGATAAATACGTGAAAAAGCTAACCGCCTATAAATTTCTTCAATTGCTGATCATTTCGCAATTGAAAGAAACCAAAAGCTTAACTCAAATGTCAAAGAAGCTAAAAGATGAGGAAGAACTTCAAGTTCAACTCGCATTTGATACGATTAGCACGTCACAGCTTTCAAGGAAATTGGGTGAATTATCCCCAACGTTATTTGAAAAGATCTTTCATTATCTCGTGTTGAACATTCAAGCAAAGATGAAGCAATCCCCGATCATTCGTGAGATCGGTCGCTTACACGTGATCGATTCAACAACGATGAGCATGAGTGTCAGTCAATATCCTTGGGCGACTTTTCGTAAAACGAAAGCCGGGATTCGCCTTCATTTACGAGTCGTGGTTACCAAAGAGTTGACCTTACCCGATAAAGGAATTCTTTTACCAGCCAAGAGCAAACAGTGCCAGGCACTGTTCGCCTTTGAGCTAACGTCTAAATACGCATTAATGCGCCATTGGGCTTTGGTAACTCTTGATCTGTTAACTGATTCATTTTACAAAAATGCTCAAAAAATTGTTGTGCCAGCTCTCGTTCTTTTGGGTCATTTTTCAATGAAACTATATCAAGCAAAATTTGAGCCATCCATAAATTTTCAAAATAACGGTATTTACCTGTATTCCATGTCATTTTGTGGGGGAATTTTTCATTTACATAATATTTCCAGAAAAACATCTGATCCGATTCCTGTTCTGTAAGTAGGAGTTTGTATTTTGAATGAGCAGGAATATATCCATCTTCACAAAGCTTACCAATAAAATCTTCATTCACCATATAGACACCTAAAATACGTCTGTCTTTTTCAGGCATGTTGGAATCTATTGCTGTTAACAGGACAGCGCTATTTTGGTGCAAGCGGATGGGTTTGTTTGGGTTCCCTTTGTTATTACCGCTTTTTATTACGCCTGAAAAAACCTTCCACTCTGTTAAAGAACTATTCTGTTCTTCTGTATCACACCAGAAAACCATTTGTGATTCGGAATGAAGTTTATGATTTTTCATAAGTTTTTTATGTTCCAAGAGAAGTTCCTGGTTTTTTCGTTGTAGTTTTTTTTCTTCTTCCTTCTTCCATTCTTCCTTCTTTCGTTCCATTTCCTTTTTTTGTACAATTTTCCCAAGTGAATTAGCATCACTTTTATCATGCAGTTTTAGGTGCTTTCCAAATACATCAGGGAAAACAAACTTTTTATTTTCCGATGCGAAATGTATTTCAATAATAGTATCATTATGTTTAACTATACTACCCGTGCCAAAACGCTTGTGTGTAACTTTCTTATTGATTAGATTCATTATACTATTCCTCCTTGTAGAATAAAAACTCGGTTACTATTTAGATAGTAAATTGATGATTTCATTCAACTTACTTACCTTTAAAGCTCACACAACTGTTTAAATTTTTCTTAGGTTTTTAAAAAAATATTTAAAAAACGTATCCATGATTTTATCTACAAAGAAATAAAGCGGAATTCGGAATACGATCAAAAAACAATTGTAAAACAATTATAACATTTTTTTGAATATATTACAAATTTCTTATTGACAACATATTTTATCGTGCGGTAAAATAAAATTTTATTCTCTGCACTTTATTGAGATAGCTATAAAAAAAGGCCTTTTATCAAGTGATGTTATCTATCTAGGTCAAACTCTTTCTATCCATGGGAAAGCGCAATCCAAGAAAGAAACTGCACCTGTTGTAGAATCTACTGTCCAAATGTTAGTAATGTTTGAACTTATACGGTTGTGGCTGACGATACGCTTTGGAGCCTTTTCTGAGCGTTTTGGTACAAGTTTGGAAGAATTGAAATCCCTTAATCAATAGGAAAACAACATCGTTATCATTAACGAAACTTTAAAAGTAGTCGATACAGATTAGTATGATATAACGGAACTTTATTAAAAGCAAAGAAGGTCTACATTAATGCAGACCTTCTTTGCTCAGGACCTCTCGAGAATATTTATTTATGAAAGTATACTCAACACGTTAAGTGAAAGTATATTTTTAATGCATAGTATGGTTGTACTACCATGAAAATTAACGTCTTATGTATCGATAAAAAGGCCATACTTAAGAAGACGCAGCTCATTCTTTTTTTAAAAAAAAGAGAGGAACTCCATATTTCAGGGGATATTACATTTGAATGGGTTATTCTAAGACGCTTCTGGTTCCACAAGTGAAACAGTATAGCCTAGACTTTCAAGCCTTCGTAATGAATGTCGAACAATGGATTGTTGTTTTTGCTTATCGAAGTAATCTTCTCCTAAATCGACGTACATTTCTTTACGGGTCAATAAGTAATAGGAGATTCGTAATATCGCATGCGCGACTACAACTGCTGCCCGCTTTTTACCTTTACGTGCTGCAGTACGGCGATAAAGCGCTCCGAGGTAGTTTTTTGACCCTCTAATAGATTGAGCTGCTTCAATTAAGGCTGACTTTAAATATTTGTTTCCATTCTTCGTTTTAGAAGACTTCCGTTTCCCAGCACTTTCATTACTACCTGGCACCAATCCGGCCCATGAGCACATTTGAGGTGCGGTAGGAAATTGTTCTTTTATGTTCGTTCCAAGTTCTGCAAGCATTTGCTCAGCCATTCTTCTTGCGATTCCAGGAATGGAATCTAAGCGATCGATGTCATCTTGATGGATACTCAATCTATCGGCTACTTCTTGATCCAGCATATCGATTTGTTCAGTAAGGAAATCAATATGGTTTAGAACCGTCTTTATCATGAATCGTTGATGCTCATTGATATAACCATGAAGGGCGAGTTTTAGCTCATCTTTCTTCTGTTTCATCCTCCCTTTTGCGAAATTTGCCAGCATTTCAAGGTCATCTTCGCCCTCAGCGATGGCGCGAAGCATATCACGGGAAGACTTTCCCATAACATCCGAAACAACAGAACCAAGTTTGATATTAGCACCTTCTAATACTTTTTGAATCCGATTATGTTGTCTCGCACGTTCTTCTATGATGCTTCGACGGTAACGAACAAGTTCACGCAACTCTCGTTGGTTTCGGTCTGGAATAAAACTGGCTTTTAGTAAGCCATGACGAAGTAGTTTGGCAATCCATTCCGCATCCTTTACATCGGTTTTTCGTCCAGGGACGGACTTAATATGTTGAGCATTCACTACAAGAAACTCAATATCCTCAGCTTCAAGTAAGTTGACAATAGATTTCCAGTAAACACCTGTACTTTCCATTGCCACATGAGTGCACTTATGTTCCTTAATCCAGTCAATCAACTGAATTAGAGATGCGGTTTTTGTTGAAAAAGTCTTAATCTCCTTTCCTTCTGGTGTGATGATACATACAGTAATGTTGTCTTTATGGACATCCATACCACAGGCTCTTTCAATGATTATATCCATTGAAAACATCCTTTCTACGGCAGTAGTATTAGAGGCTGGTGCAACAACCAGAATAGGATTAATCTACCATGAGTGCTTCCCTTAAGGGCGCAACAGTCAGTGGTGCACCGTGGTCGAAGGAGTCAGACTGCGCAAAGGGCTCTCACGCACCACAGTACATCGACCTTCCTCAGCCAGCCGTAGAATCAGTATGGACAAAGTATACTTATTTTCATTCTCGGTGGTGTATCTCTGGTTTTAAAATACATGAATGACTGCGCAGCAAATTACTCTGTTCTTTTACATTTAACTTCATTAAATTTGAATTATTCATATTCAATTACCTCCAAAAGTTTTTCTAGAGCGGTCATCGCTTTCAATTGCCTTCTATTTCTGATACCTAGCAGGGTTAGAACCTCCTCGGCAAGTTTTCTACATGCCGCTCTTCCCTCAGCTCCCCCAAACCTGTCCTTCATCCGTGCATTTTCATCCGTATAAAACCGATGGTTAATCGCTTTAAGGAGACTTATTTTAGCCAATTGAAGACCATCAAAATTACGATAGCTACTTTCCGGATCCCGAATCGCCCGTATGTACCCTTCCTTATCCCAGTACCTGATTGCTGTTCGGGAAACATTCATTCTTTCTGCGGCTTCCCCTAAGGACCAAAGACACGATTTTTTCTCGGAGTATTCAATTAATTCGACGGCTTCCATCACGAACTTCTTTTCCTCTCCTCTACGGATCAATTCATCGTTAAGAATCCAAAGTGCTTCATCGATTTTCTTATTCCCGATGTTTTCCATAACTTTCACTGCTACATCCATTCCAAAACCATCGGATAGCGATTTAATGCATGAAAAATAGACAAGATGAATGTCCGAGTAAACACGATATCCACTTGCTGTCCGTTCTGGCGAAGGTACAAGTCCTTTTGCTTCATAGTTACGAAGTGTGTTTGTACTTACATTCAGTTTCGCCGCAATGTCGGCAGGTCTAATCTTATCCATTTTATTTTTCTCCTTCACTATATTGCAAAGTTCTTCCTTCAAATCATTTTCAAATCCTGAATTTATTATATCAAACATTCCAATTTGCTTTAAGGTTGTACGATAAGGGTGAACAAAAAAGAAAGGGGACTAGCCAATGACTTTATTTAATCAGAACATGACCATATCAGAACTTGAGACATCACTGAATGCCTATGTTGAATTAAACTGGAAGAAAATCCTTGAAGACAACCGTGAGGAGTTTGAAACCTTATTTCCGGAGTATGAAGATGCCACTTACGGTATTTATGCAGAAAAGCTGCTCGTACCCGTCTGGCGTCAAGTAGAGGAGGCCGGTTTCCATTCAGTAGCCGAAGTAAAAGAGGATGACTTCGTGATAGCCGGTTTTCTACTGTTCCGCCATTCTCTTGAAAAAGAACAGTGGGGCACACCGTTGAACGAAAAGAGGGTATTCTGGCTTTCAATAAAAAATAGAAAGCATGTAGAAATCGGTACACTTCTGATGGAGATGTCACATTCTCACGTAAGTTTCTCCATTCCCGACCCACCAAAGTTTCTTGCTCTTCAAACAACAAATGAACGTGAAATCAGATCCCAGATCCGTTCTATCTATAGCGAATAAAGAGTTTGATAGAATTTCCTACTAGCGGTACTAGAATAAAAAAGTTTTCTAAGGATATTATTATAAGGGAAAAAACGTAACATATAGGAAGACCGTTGCACAAGACTAACGGGTTTAATGATGGGGTGCAAAACGAAAAAACATAGCAGTATCACACGCTAAATTACAGAACTTTCACTATCAAATCATAATGAAAAAGCCCGAAGTTCTTCGGGCTTTTAGTTATCAATTTGTTAGTTAAACTAAAACCTAGTTTTGTTTCATATCACTTCTTAAAACAAAACCAGATGTTAGGCCATAAACCTGAGCAATTAAATAGTTGGGAATAGGTAAATGTCGTTGGATATCATTCTCTCTAGTTTCATTATACTACTACTTATAAAGTATTTATAGACTACTCTTTTTGTAATTCCTATACTATAGTGTTAATTACAAATCTAAAAATATAAGAGGTGTATTAATATGAATGACAAAAAAGATGTCTTAGATAATGGTCCTTTCTTTCATGGTACTAAAGCGGAACTAAAAATTGGAGATCTATTAGAACCGCAACACTTATCAAATTACCAAAACAAAAAATCGAACTATATATATTTCACTGCAACATTAGATGCGGCTAAATGGGGTGCTGAATTAGCAACATCTATCTCAAAAGAAAGAATTTACATTGTAGAACCATTGGGTGATTTTGAAAATGATCCGAACTTAACTGACAAAAAGTTTCCTGGAAACCCAACACGTTCTTATAGGTCTAAATCGCCTTTGAAAATAATAGCTGAATTAAGTTCGTGGGAAAGCCATTCCGATGAACAAATAAACCATATGCTTACATCTTTAAAAAAATTACGTGAACAAGGAAAAGCTGTAATAGACGATTAATCTTCAATATCTATAAAGTCATGACTTAAAAGAACCAAAAATTGTTTCCTTTTACAATTGGTTTTCATTTCGGCGGCGGAGCGCACCAAGATGCACAAAAATTAGACCTTGAGCGTTGCGCACACCCGCCTAATTTTCGAAATCTGTACAACTAAAGTCGACCTCCTCTCCCTCAATCCTTGAGGGGGATCTCTTTCAACAAAACTCACCGGAAAATTCATTTGCTTTCACAAGTCGTCTGAAAGTCAGAATCCTTTTTGCACAGTATGTGTCTACTGCGTACCAAGAAATGATGACTTATTTATTCACCTAAAAACTGCCTCGTTTGTTTAATAATAGAAGCGCTGATCCTTCTTGGATCAACGAACCATTAGTTCTATAAATTAATTCATTGACCCTGCAAACTTCCAACATTTATTTTTTTCTTGATAATGTTTTAAAATTACATTAATTTCCTTTTTATGACAACTAGAAGGCATCCCTTGTTGAAGGAATGCACCCATTTGTTTAAGACGTTTTATTGAATTTCTTTCTTAGACCTCCCAACTAAACCAGCAACTAATAAAAATCCAAACCCTACTATGCTTAAGATGATATTAGGTATATCTCCAATATCAATTATTGTTAACCTGCTTCTTTAATTGAGGAAAATAGATACGATTATAAATCCAATAATTATAACGAGAATGAGTATGCCCGTACCTTTCCACCCAAGACTATTAACCAAATCTACAAGACCACCATATTGAGCTCGGTTAGAAGCATCTCTCATATTTCCTCCTGGATTTCGTTTTAACTCTTCTTGTCGCATTCTCTCTCTTCGTCTTTCAGGAGTTTCTTTACTATCTTTCATACAATTTCTCACCCCTTTTAATACATTAACAATTAAATTGTTAAGCTAAACTCCAGTTAATTTAATAGCAATAGGTAAGACTTTGATGTAATCTCCATCTTTTCCCCTGCTCCACACCCAACGTGCGACTTTCACCGCATTAGGCGTTCCATCTTATTCTTTTAGACTAAATCAACTAAATTACAAACTTTACGAAATTGGTTTAGCTTCATCAATTGATTTCCATCTAATTGAAGAACGTTCCTATATCGTTTAATCGTCTTTTCACTTGTAGCATGGATTAATCTATGGACATCTTTATGTACAATTACAAGATTGCTAAATTCATCTGTACCTCCCATATGTCGAGGCAATTTATGGTGACAGTGTACCTGTTCGGATGTTAAAAATCCCCCTGTTACTGCACATTTGCCTAGTTGCATTGAGTACCTTGAAATTCTGTTATCTGCAACTTCTAGGTTATTTTTGCCGTAAGGCTTTTGCAACATCTTGTTTATTTCTATGGCTATGTGAGTGCCGAGATTTTGATGAAGTTTGAGCCTTCCTTCTTTTGTAAAGTTACATATATCTTGACTGAAGTTCATGGCATTGCTTGTTTGAATATCTCCTAAGGGAAATAAATATACACCAGCAATTTTATATGTTCTGAAATTATTCTTATGAAGTCTCTTGTATGTTTCTGATGGTTTAATAGGCTTTCCATATTTGCCGATTGGTTTTAGACGATTATACATGGTTCTCATTAGACGATAGGCTATTTTTCCAAAGTCTATATTAATATGAGTTGCAACCTTGAAGTAATTTTTTATACCGAGAATATAAGCATTATAATCCATGATAGTTTTAGGTATTGGCTTATTTTGGATTTCGCGAATTAAATATCTAAGTTTTTCTAGTATATCCTTCATCTTTTTGTCCATAACGTGTGTATTGGCTACGTATTTTTTACGCTTGGTTACTGCTTTAAGAGAAAAACCTAGAAAATCGGATTTCCTTTTTCTAAGATTAGTAGTGACTGATTTCTCAGTAGATATATCAAGGCTTAGCTGATTTTTTAGATATTCCTTGGTAGCGTGAAATATTTTGATAGCTGATTGATGAGAATTTGTGAAAATCTTAAAATCATCTGCATATCTAACGATATACATTTGTTTGAGATTCGTTCTCTTTAACACTTTTGTCTTATAATTAGTTGCATAAGTACGTTTGGTTTTTAAGCATTCCCATTGATTAGCTATCCACCAATCCAAGTCATTTAGAACAATGTTTGATAAAAGGGGTGATAAGATGCCACCTTGCGGAGTTCCTTTAATTGGAACACCTACGCCTTTTATTGGTGCTTTTAGCATTTTCGAGACAATCGTTAAAACTCTTTTATCCCGTATGCCTATTCTGTACATTTGTTTAATTAACTTTGAATGGCTCACGTTGTCAAAGAAACCTTGTATATCAATGTCTACTACATGATACAACTTCACATTATTTACTAAGAACTGACATCTAGCCATTACATGATGAGTTGACCTATTTGGTCTGAAACCGTATGAATGGTGATAAAATTTCGCTTCACATATTGGTTCTAATACTTGTTTGAACATCTGTTGAATTAGTCTATCTCTCATAGTTGGAATACCTAATGGACGCTTCTTGCCATTGGGTTTAGGTATCTCAACCCTTCGTACCGTTTGAGGTTTATAATTCTTTAATGTTTTTCGAATTCCCTCGATAAACTCATCAGCGTTTTCAATCTTATATTTATCAATCGTGATGCCATCAGTTCCTGCAGTTTTTGAACCTGTATTTGCCTTGATATTACGAAAGGCTAATAAGATATTTTCTTTCGATATGATATGTTCATATAGCCTGAGTCCTTTTGTAGCGTTGGTTCTGCTTCGCTCGTAGAGGTCATCAAGTATATCTTGCATATTATAGTATTCTGTATGTCGTAACGCTGTACTCACCGATGGATTATTTCTCCTTCCTTGCGGAAAATCCCATCATCTTACTCGACCCTGTGAGTTTCATTTAGTTAAGTTAGTTTTCAAAGAGAAGACTTGGGACTATCCCTCCACGCTCGTTACACGCTTCAACGGTACTGTGTCCCTACTTTCGCAAGAGTAAAGTCACTTCGATAAATATACTATCTTATAGACACCATCCCGATAGTAGTCGTTTTATAGTGGATGTTTCTTACTTACAACGTTCCGATTAACCTAGCTTTACATATACCCGTAGGCGCTCACTTTAAGCCTGTCAACTCTATATCCTCATTTGTTAGATATACCGAAGTTCCTATACACTACTCGTACTTTTCGGTGTTTGACACTGCGTTCGCAGCATACGTCTTTCGAGCGTATTAATTTCTAGACCCGTACATTCGCAAGTTCGTCAGTCCATTTGGACATTCTCACCATAGATAATTTGTAGCATCCCGACCTATCATGAACCATATTCTAAGGAAGCAACTTAGGTCCATTTCAGCCGACTTCACCTAGCTTCATACACATTCTGACTACTACCATTGTGTGCATGTAGGAGGATTAGATAACTCGTTTCAGCTCAACATGACGGCTTTCATTCCGAATTTTAGTTAATCAGTTGTAATTGCTTAATAGCAATTCTCCTATTTCATGCTTTGGCACTTATAAGGAAACGTTTCGCGCAGAACATTCTTTCACAAAGCCATTTAAAAGTTAAGACTCTTACTACGCAGTATATGTCTACTCCGCAACAAAAAACAACAATACCAACCACCACCACCCGCATTTTGTCGTGATGACTTCGAGATGACTTAGGGAGTAACAAGCACTTGTTGTTTTAATAAACATTTAATTTCTTTGAGCTCAACTTCTTTGCTGCAAGTTCAACCCAGATATACATGTTTCCCCCTCAATCGGGGCCCCTAATAAAGCAAATAACGATAAGAAAGGACGATGCATGATGGACGATACAAAACAATTTATCGACAAACTACACGACAAGCAACAAAAAGATGAACAAAATAGACAGCGTCAAGGAAAAGGACATCCAGAAAAGAAATTACCGAATAAACAACATTAAGCAATCAAGAGCAATAAAGGATTTGTCCAGGACAAATCCTTTATTGCTTCCTACTTAACCTAATCTTCCTTAGAACAATAGGAATTCGTAATAGTACCATTTTAAGTGAGTCCACTTGAGCCAACAAAGTGGGACGAGGTACCCGTCCCCCTGACCCACCTACTCCCCCATCACCCTCAACACCTCACGAAACACCCCGCTCGGCTTCCTCCGCAACTCCTCATAATCAACCACTTTAACAAATTCGCCTTTCACAATCTCGATCTTACTCTTCAACCCATCCATCCGCACTTCAACATCCTTAAACCGAAAACGCTGCACACTACTAGCTTCATCTAATTGTTCCGAGTCAAGATCGACCAATATCCGGTCCGATACCCGCCGCAGCATTCGCCAAACCGACAGTTCATCCTTCGATTTCATGAATAACTCTGGTAATTCCTTCGCTTCCTTCAAAAGGGTGAGTGTCGTCATCGCATACCCTGCTATTCCATAATGAACAGGCTTAATCACAGAGCCCAAATTCATCCAAGAATCAACCACAAACCGCACAGATCCATCATCTCCGACCGACACATCTCTAACTTTCCCGTAATTCCACACACCATTTCGAGTCATCTTCGCCTCTTTGCTTACATACAGCGCTACATAAGATGCTTCCTGCCAGCCTCGTTTTAACGCACCTGCATCCAATACGTACGCCGCCTCCTGCATGCACCTTCTATAATGATCCTCACTCGAAACAAGTCCAAGTAGGACATACTCATCCAACGAGGAAATCCAGTCCGCTTTCGTCCCTCTCGGCAAAATCCCTTCCTCTTGAATCTCTTCAGGACTTTTTTCAGTTAAATGCTCGACAAATTGTTCGACCATATCCGTAGCTGAAGGTAAAAATGGCAAACCACCAATATTTACTTCATCAATACTTTTGTAAAAATGGTGATCTGAATACCCTGCCTCATCTTCCCATGGAAACAACACATACGCCCCGAAAGCCGTGCGCTCATATGGCCCTTTCTGTTTGGCTACAATTGAATCACGGTAGCGGTGCATCGTATTGATGTCTTCTTCTAACGGACCCGGAGTTTTATAACGATTTCCGTAATAGCTATCTTCTACAGCAAAATCAATTCGGTATTTAGCATCAAATACATAGTCATAAGAATAATCCTTGCTTTTCTTAGCGATGCTCAGTACACTATCCGGCTTTTGCGTCGTTGTTGGATTACGTTCCGTGTGCTGATACGTTAAAACAATCTTCTCGTCTGTCACTGGATGCTTGAAAACACGCTTAGCGGATTGATTCATATCGAGTCTTACAAATAATCCGTCTCGATTTACTTTGACCACATCCTGACTTACCTGATGGTATTTCTTACGTAACAGTTGACCAAGCTTTAAGAACGTCCACACTTCATATAGCTCTGCAACATCTTTTACCGACATTTGATAAAGTTTCCCTTGTAACGCTAATCCTTTTGAAACGGTTAAATAAATTTGAAAGGCGTCGCGATAGCCTGGTGCCATTTGCAAAACAAGACTCATAACGGAACGGTCCAACAAACCAATTTCTTTCCAAAACGGATTTTTCTTCTTCAACGTTAGCTTGCGAATCATGTCTTTCACTTTCTCTAAAAGATCCTCATCCGCTTCCGTCTTTCGCCATTTTTGAACCGTTAGCTTCTCATATAAAAACTCGAGTTTCTCAATTAAACGCCCGATCATCCATTTGACATAGCGATTTTCAAGTGTATCATACGTTAACTCTTTCCTAATTCGCAGTCCTTCTTTTGGCATCATGTTTCGATTCGCTAGCTCGACTCCATTTTTCACTTCAACAAAAACATGTGGGTTCTTTCTCAAATAACTACGAGCCTTCGAATCCAAACGCTGCAGCTGATCTCCTCTTGCTTTCTCATGCTGTTTCACCAATTTATGATGAGGCTGCCGCTCGATCCGTTCAATCGCCCATAAAAAAGCTTGAAAATGCACCGTGATCAATCGGTAAAACTCCGCTAAAGAAGGCTGTCCGTCAAGCTTCACCTTTGCACCTAAATATGTCTTTTTTAAAAAATGATACGCAAGATTGTAGATCTCATCATTCACTTCTTCTAATAACTTTTGATAATCTCGCTTGTAATCAAGCTTTGATGGGAAGATCTCCAACGTTACCTGCAGCAACGTCTCTCGCTCAGTCCGAACCTCAAATGTCGAGAGCCCTACCTCATTTTGAAACTGCAAACTGCCCATCAACAAATACGACGAGCCAAGCTCCACCCGGCTAATCGCCTTTCGAAGGCTAGGATGTTCATGATAAAACGAAAGCTCCTTGTCTCCTTTAGGATGGACAATGACTTGATAGACACTATTCTCAAAGAAAATCGGTCGTAAATCGGAAGGGGCAACGAGTTGTTGTTGCTCCACATCATAGACAAGGATCTTCTCAACTGAGTTCCCACTCCAATCAAATTGCATCACATCATGAAAATCCAATGTTCGATACTGCTGCAACCCCTCATACCGCTCATGATAAGGTCTTCCTTTTATCACAAGCGAAAACGTCGTCGTTTCTATCACAACCAGCTCGACTTCCTTAGGAGCTGATCCAGAAGGAAGTAAAGCCATCGTCTTCTAACCTCCTTATCATCTCTAACACTTTCTCCGCACTCTTTGGATACACCGCATAAGTGACATCCTCCAACGTCGCATCCTGTGCATACTCTATTTCTTTATTAGTAAACAACTTGAACAATGCCTTTAACACCCGTTCAATTCTTGTATCACTGCCTGCTAACCGTGGCAAGATCTTTTGCAAAATGCAATGATCAAGCGCCGTTTTTCGTTCCATTACCTTGCTTTCTTCATTATAAGCAAGGTAAAAACAAATCTCATCCCGCACCCGATAACCTACATGTGATCCATTGATTTGCAAGACGTTATTAATCTCCACTAGAACTCTTGTCACCTCTTCGACAAGCTCTGGATAAGCTGAATACACATCCTTTAAATGAAGATACTTTGTGGCAAACACACCATTATGTAAAACAACAGGGTCCATTTCCTCTCTATCTTGTAAAAATTGAAGGTAATCAAGCTTCACCCGATTGAACTCAAGCGTATTCGCCCGGTCTAACACCTTCTTACTAAAAGGATGAGTCGTTTCATCCATATTAACGGTTCCAATGATGTACACATTCGCAGGCAAATAAATATCTCTCCCCGCCATTTCTTCAGATAGAACCGTCGAGGTAACCAATCTACCCTCTTCCCATTTCCGACTCTCCATCACACTTAACAAATCACTAAAATAATGCTCGACACGCGCTAAATTCATCTCATCAAGCAAAACAAAATACGGCCGCTTGGGATCATCAATCGCTTTTTTTATCACACTCGTCAGCGGCCCTTCTTTGAACTCACCTTTAATATCCGTATACCCAAGCAAGTCCGAACCATCGCTCCAATCAGGACGTACCGGAATAAGAGCAAACTGGCCATTGTCCTCTGTTGCCCCTACACTCTCAGCAAACCACTGGACGATTTTTGTTTTGCCAGTACCGGAGATACCTGAGAGGATGACGAATGGCTTTGTTTTTAAGGAGTAAAAGAAGTTTGTGACTTCTTCTTTTTCGTAGTAGAAGCCTTTGCTAGTTATGTAGGAATGGACATGCTCGATGACTTCTTTTGAGGATAAAAATGTTGCTTTTTCTTCAACCACAATTTCAACATCCTTTTTTGAAATATTATAAGCATTGTTATTTTGATTAATAAGATCCCAAGAGTCATCAATTAAATTGACATGTTGCAACCACATTAATAGATTTTGAGTTCGTTCTGTTGCAACCGATTCAACCATATAGTTTTCACCACGAGAATTTTCAACTATTAACATACCCAATTTAACTAGAACATCTTTTTTAGTTCTTTTAGATTCTCTGTGTAAAACTTCTAAGACAATTAAACACATCTTAAAATAGTCTCTTTGGAGCATCAAATCCTTTAATACAGATAATTTATTAGTTGATTGAACGTATTCTTGAATTGCCGATTCGTTCCTCTTATTAGATTCATCTAAAAAACCCAATAGTCGTAGATCTTGTCGAGACCTTGATTTTATTCGATATTGGTTACCTTCTATTTCATTACTTAATTTTTCAGGAAGGTATGTTTCATTAACAACTTCTTCTAAGAAGAATATAACTTTATTTATTTGCTCAGTTGGCAATTCATTAGTTTTAAACCGTTTAAAGGAAAGCATAATTGAAGGTTTTTTCTTCACAATTACAAAAGGTAAAACCGCAAAGAAGGACATGATAATTGAAGCTATTTGGTCTTTTGCTTTAAGATCATTTGTTGTAATAGTCCTATTCTTAATAAGCTGTTCCCAAGATAAATATAATAATTCAAAGCTCAACAGCTCCCAGGGATATTCCGATTCTCCTAATTCATAATTCTGTCTAAATGTTTCAGTTTCAACATAAAGGCCCTTCTCATCTACTTTCGTTATCAAAATTGACTCTTCTGTTGATAACGATTTAAACACATTAAGTTTTTTAGTTATTTTTCTTAAAAGTAACTTTAATAAATCTTCCTTATCAATATCCTGTTTATTATTGTCATGTCTTAATTCTTTTTCTCTTACATAATTATTTTCAGTGGATCCATATATTATCTCTTTAACAATAATAGCTAGCTCAGCTTCGCTAGTGTCCTTAAATTCGTCAACTATCTGTAAGCTACTTTTGGATAATTCCTTTTGGTACCAACCACTTCTACCATTATCGTGAAGTGAATCAAAGTCGTCTCTCCTATTTTTCACTGTATTAGGTTTGATTCCTAGCCTAGTTCCAACATCTTTAAACGCAGAAGTAAAAGTATTATAATTTAAAACCTCTAATGCTCTTCTATCATATTTTGATAAGAAATAAGCAACTATAAGTACTTTCCTTTGATTTGATTCTGTCATGAAATCACCATTCTTAAAATTAATTATAGTCATTAATATATTACCATTATTTAACACACACAAAAATATCTTTCTAAAAATACTAAAGCAAAAAGCCTTCCTATTACGGGAAGACTTATAAATAAAATAACTAAACCAGCGCCCGCAAAACAGCAGAAGACTCCTTAATAAACCCATCCCAACAATCCTGTTTTTTTGCCCACTGAGTAACATTCTGATCGCCTGCTGACTCCCGTAGATAATTTAATGCATTTGTAGCAATAATCCTAACTACATCTCTCCATTCATTAGATAGCCCTTGCTTGTTCCAGACTTCAATTAGAGAAATACGATCCTTGTATAAGTGACCAATCATAGCAACAGTGTAGTAAATAACATTTGCTCTGTACCCTTTTAGTTTCAGTTCATCAATTATCTCCGCAACATAGGCATTAATTAACCTTCTAGCAATCAGTTCCTTGTAAAAATCATTGCTAATATTTTGTATTGGCTTAGTAACTTCTCCATCATCATTAGTATTCAAACTTTGCTTCCAATACTGACTGTTTAAGTCCATAAACTTCTTGAAAGCTTCCTCTCCACCTTTACTTGAGACGTGAGGATATCCATCCCAAGACATAAAGTATTTCGCCAATTCAACCTTTGTTATAACGTTTTCTTTAGGGTACATCTTCTTAAATGCTGTTTGTTCTTTTCCTTTTAAACGACGGCTAATATCAACCATGTATTGGCCTCTAGCACGTTCGAAATACCACTTGGATTCCTCTTTACGGTTATCAAGCGTAGGTATCCAAGTATTGCGTGATAGTTTTTCTATATCCGACATAAACCTTGTATTAGCCAAGAGGTCAGATTTATTTATCTTGTTTTGAGTGTTTGCATATTCAGATATTTTTGTGATTAGTTGATCTTCTAAATCATGGCGGTCAACATTAGGAACAGCGTTTGCCTCACTTGTATTTAAAATGGTTAATTTAGTTTGTACATATACTCCGTCAAGATCAATTTCATTCTTAAAAGCCTGATGGATAGAGGCTGTTGTTTGACCTCCGTTAACAATTTGCCAGCCAGTTAACGATTTAAACTCGTATAGATTTGAATCTCCTATTTGAATAATGTCACCAGACTTAGCAACACTAGAAATACCGTTATTGTATGCAACAAATAGTTCTCGTTGCTCTGAGTCTTTTAACGTATCTCGTATACCTTTGTTTGTTCCTCCGCGTGCTTGTAAGAATGAACGCACATTCCGTTCTACCAATTTTGGCCCCCAGTCATCGTATAGTTTTGCTAGTAGAGCTGCAGGGATAGCACCAATATAGCAATCTATTAAACCATTTCCTGTGGGGTTAGGAACATGCATTAATTGAATGGTGGAGTTATATTCTTCTTCAAATTGAATATCAAAGTCTCTTATACCTTGCTCTGCTTCTGAGAGTTTATAAACTCTGTCCATGTCCCAAACATGTACATTTACTGTTTCAATTCCAGGAATAGTTAAATCAATTGGTTTATTTGTAAGGTAAAACTTAGTGGTGACTACAAAAATATTTACTTCCTCTATCTCATCTCGATTACTTCTAATTAACTTAATTAGATCAAGAAATTCCATTGATTTATCTGCTGTTTCAAAGATAGAGTCAACGTTGGTAAAGAACCGTTTTGCTTTGTTTGCCACCTCTTTTATTGTAGTCATATTAACTACCGGTATAGAATCATTTGTAAATAACGGCTCATAATCAACAACGTAAAGGTTAAGGACATTCGTATCTTCAAAGTAAAGGTACCCGTTTATTTGTAGCTTTAAGTCTCGTTTAGAAAAGTATATAAGTGTAGGCTCGTCCTCCACATTGATATATGGAAGGACCTCTTGTAAAAACGGTGTTTGTCTTGATCCTATTAAATTTGCCTTCTGCTCAACAGTGTCTAAAAATTCTTGTAAAAATTCGAGTTTTCGTTTCTCTTCAATCATTTCTCTACTTCCTTTTATTCAACTTAAATACTTCTTCCACATCCACTATGAATTCTTCGCAATGAGATAAGTCTAAGGAATAGGAAACCCTGCTTACACCTTTAGGAAGCTGCTTGGATTCTATTCTAGGGAACTTTCCTCTTACCTCGTAGGCTAATTCTTCATGTATAAAAAAATAATTACTGTTATACTCTTCCACCTTAATATTCTTAAATAGAAGTGTTTCTCTAAATTTAACCGCAAGTGAGGGAGCTTTTTTTATAAGCTTCTCTTCAATACTTTTTGCTATATTTTCTAAAGTGCTACCAACTGTATCGTTCTTCTCAATTTTAAGTACATATAAGAATAACTCGTCGATAACAGGATTAAGCTCTAACTGTTTCTCACTCGAGATCTTGACTTCATCCTTTATCTTTGGAGAGAGAGTTTTAATTTCTATACCACTTTTCTTTCTAACAAAGTCTATCCTAAATCTCAACGGCCCTTTCCAATCATTAACAATTAGAGGAGGTTCCGACGGAAAATATTCTAGCCATTTGTTAATATAATATAACTCTCCAAATAAACCCGCTTCCTCTTCTTCAGAAAGTTTTGCTTCCCATTTCTTTTTAAAAAAGTTATGCCATCTATCTAGTACTTCATAAAGCGATGTATACAAAGGTAATTCTTCGTCTACTAGAATGTGATCTGCGATGTTCTGCAACACATTTTCGAATATGTCGTCACTTTCGTCTACTTCTTGTGATATTACTAAGAAGTTTTTCTCTTTTAATGGCCCAATTTTGGCAAAGTACTCTTGATTAATGTGGATTCCTCTCCACTTAGGGAATGCCTTTAGTTGCTCAACATTCCAACTTTCATTGGTAATATCTATATATAATCGCTTTTGATTATTTAGTAAGTCTAACCCTATCAACAAGTATGGTTTTTGAAAATAAATTGGCTCTAGCTGATACACATCTTTACTTTCTTCTTTTGATGCGCGTTCCATTAGTGTATTAAAACCATTGGATATATTTATCATCTTAATTATTCCTTTCCTACTGTTCGATTATGAACGTATCCAGAGCTAGTTTCTGTTTTATCACCTGATATTGAAGAATCTAGTTCTACATCTGGGAATGATACAGCGATCCCTATCGGTACAAAATTCTCACTGAAGGTTATATTTAATTTACTAAATGGTTCTACCTCTGGATGTAGCGGATATATCATCAATAAGGGGTTCTCTTTGTTCCGTAGTGCTTTATTTTTAGCTTTGTTATTCGAACTACCCTCAATATCAACAAACTCTTGATTTGAAGCAACAATTGCGCCTAAGTCTACCAGTTTATTAGCTTTTCCTTTGTCTTTGTCTATACTTCTTAACACTGCACTTTGAATTAATATCGGGCCTAAGTTGACTTCCCATTTTTTTATTCCCATTGCTTTTACTGGTTGGCTATTTAAAGTACTAGACGTTAAATCTACAATAGCTACATTAAACGTATTCAACTTACCTTTATTGTTTAAATCAGTTATATAGTTAGCTATTTTTTTACTATTTACCTTTGAAGCAGTTGAGCTAGTTTGATAACTAGATAAAAATTCAATAATAGTAGCGCTTGGTATTTGTTTAGCTATATGGTAACGAGTAGATCCTTCTTTAATCTTAAATTTATTGGCTATAGTTCTGACTAATTTAAGGGTTGCATCCATATTTTTTTCATAGAATGCCTTATCCTTGTCAAAAATACGAGTTTGCTGAAGGCTACTCGAATAATCTGGAGTTTTTTCCGCTGCCTTCATTTTATTTGGACTAGTAACACTCATACTCTTGTGATCTTTCATTTTCGCAGCATAATCTTCAGGTGTAACAGTTGACTTATCATATTTTTTGAATTCTTCTCTTAGTTCACTCATTACTAAAGCAAGATGTTCAAAGTTCTCTGCTAATTCCTTACTAGTATATATACGACACAGATCCATATATCCTTTTCTATAACCAAACCATCTTCCCATCTGCATTAGTGAATCATACATTGCACTGTTTCGATAGTAATAGGAAATAGATAAACCATCTAAGGTTAAACCCCTAGATAATTTGTTACCACCAATTGCAATTACGTTTAGTCCATTTTCTTTGTGCTTTTCATATTCAAGTGCATCTTCACTTTCACCATTTATTTCCATAACTTCTACCTTACCAATAATCTTTCTAACTTCTTTATAGACTTCAATCCAAGTATAAATTTCGTGTTTTTCATTAGACATATCATTAAATGATTGAATTGGTAAAATATCTTCTTCATATAAAACCCTTAATTTATCTATAAACTGACTATCTGAGTCGTAAAGTACTTCGTTAGACAATTTCTTATAGAACTTATCAATGACACTACACATTGAGTTTTGGACATCCGTGAACCTACTAGTGTGTATGAGCATAGAATTATGTTCGCTCTTCTGTCCTCTTAAATTTCTAATAGCAATAGTTAATAAAAATGAAAGAATAGCCTCCTGCATAGTTGGTGGAACTTCTTTGAATAAATCGTTATCATCTTTACTTTTAATATCATCTAGTAAACTAACATCCATATCACTAAGATACCTAATGTACACCGGCTTATTATCTTCCATATATCCAGATGTGTTAAAGAATTCGTCTGGGCCACAATAGTCCTTAGGTTTAGGTAAAGATATTGCAAAGTCTTTTGGGTATAAGTCTATTCCAACATCATTGTGATTCGCACCAGCGTCAATTAATAAGTTCGCAAATGGCGTAGCAGTATAACCCACATATGCCTTTTTATCGAATAAACTTAATAACTCTCTGATCAGCTTATTTATAGTACTTGGTGCGGTTTTATTACTTGTATCAACACTAGCCTGGTCTGCCTCATCATCAATAATTAAGGTTGGTGGATTAATATCTGACATATTAATACTTGTCCTAATCAAATCGATAAGGTTCGGAAGAACATCTTTATGTTTCTTTACAACTGCCAATATAGGCTTATCTAAGTTCTTAATCCCAATGGCATTTGCTGTTGAGATATCCTCTTGTGGCGTTGTCCATGTTTCTATTTGTGTACCACCAGTTTTTATCTTAGCTACACCTTGTTTTTCATTTGTGATAGGATCTATGGTCCCTACAACCTCTTTTTCTAGTCGAAATTGGGTTTGAGTCCTTAAATCATTGTGCATTCCAGCTAATACTATTACTAACTTATAACCAACATCAAATGCTTTATTGATTAGCCCTGTAAAGTTAGCAGTTTTACCTGATTGGACATACCCCAAAACCAACCCCCTATTATCAAAATCTTCTTTTGCCTTTGGGTTACCAATACAATCTAGTATCTCATTGGTAGAAATATCTATTGAGCTAACCGTATCAGCATCCCATTTCTTCTCACTTAAAAGATATTTTTCATATCTAGGCCAGAAATATGAATATCCCTTAGAGCAATCACCCCAATTAAATGATCCACTCCCTTTTAAGACATTGGGCTTTTCTACATCAATAGAACCGTACTTTGCGTATGCTTCCAAGGCCAAACTTTCTTTTAAATCTTCCTCTAGCTGTCCTACTTTGTTAGTAAAATTTTCTTCCGTTTGCTTGATTGCTCGAATTAAAGGGTCTTGCATACCATAGTTTTTGTACATTTTGAATAATTCATCAATCATAATTAAATAGCTAACTCTATCAAAATTTGACACTAGCAACAACTTCTTTCTTTACGATATCTTTTATAGTATGAATCTCTACACCCTCAAAGCCATTCATTAATGATATGGACTCGGAAATTTGATCTAAACTTATTTCCACACCAGAATTTACAAGTATTTCTGCATATTCTATAATTGTTTTCTTCTGGTTCTCATCGATTTTTTGCCTCTCTTGTTTAACCATGGATTCCGTCTTTAATAGATTGTTGGGTGATCCTAACTCAATTAACTTAAGATATAGATTTACCTTCCTTTTCACCCCATCATCTAACTGTTTCAAAATATTTGTTAAAACAGGATGGTTTCTATTAAGCACATAATTGCTAATATTTTCATCTGAGTGTAATTCCCATGTGTTTAATGAGCCTTTAACTTTTTCCCCTGTTCTTGATGCTCTAGTTCTATAGAGCATTATTTCATGGGAGAGTTGTCTATAGTATTTAGCTATTGCTTCCAATGCTACCTTGATATCTTCCGGCATAGTGACAGTAGATTTCTTAACGTCTAACTTCCACTCTTCATCGGCTTCATTAGTAAAGTCTACTTTTATTCTTACTAATTCTGAGATTGCATCCTTGGGAAACAATCCAAACCAATCACCATATGATACCAATCTATTCTCCCTATAAATGTAAAAACCTTGGTGATCTCTCCAGCCTTTTATACCCCCAGCCTCCCTATACTCTCTTTTATTAAAAGTTGAAGGGTGTGGAAGTACATAAGGAGTAACTATTACCTTTTTTCTATTTGATTGAAGATATTGAATCTCTCCTTCATAACATCTAGGATTTCCCTCTAAGAATGGATTCCATGGTAGAAGTTGATTACCGTTAATCTCCAAAAGAATTTCTCTTTCTAATAAGACGTGAAAAACCATCTCTAGGTACTTCTGAATACGATTCACCTTGCTAAAGAAGCTACCTGACTTTACAATATTATTAGTCCCATAACCGCAAAATCTATCTAGTTTATCAATAAACACAATTGTACCGTTATCCCCATGTATTTCGTTAAAATCTAACGCAATATCTATAGGTATTGATTTATAAAGTAACCATTCATTCTCTTTACTTACATAGTCCAAGTCCCAACATCTGATAGACAACTTAGAGTCCTTTTTACTAACAACGGTTAACCTTTTTCCCAAAGAAAAAGCAGCAGTTTTTAACCCCATACCAAATCTACCTAATTCATCACGCTCACGTTTATCTCTTGGGTCCTTAGATCCAACGGTCATTGCTGTTTGTAGTTCAATTTCATCCATGCCGATACCATTATCAATTATTTTAATAGATCCATTTCCTTTGTTATATGAAAACTCGAGACAAATTTTAGTTGCTTTAGCATCAATACTATTATCTATTAAATCAGCTATCGCTGTCTGAGAGTTGTATCCAATACTTCGTAAAGCTTGGATTACCGGAGCAGCCGATGGTTGTGTAATTATTTCATCCATAAAGTTCACCTATTTCCACTTGAATTCCATATATATTATTCTAGCAGGTTAAAGACGGAAATACAGCTTAACCACCTAATTTCGGATTATAAAAATGTTGGAAATTGTAAATGATTGTTGAAAATAGTTTTGTATACAAAAAAGCCTAGAGTATACCATGCCTCTAAGCTTAATGTAACTTACTTATTTCTAAATTCATCTATTACTAAGTTTTTAGGTTTAACTTTCATAAATTTTCTATATTGTTCAAGTTAATGGCCAGCAAAAACAATCAACACCTGTACTGATCCCTTTAGGTTGGTCCAATGCAAAACATGTTTCTGTTTGAGGTACGTAAAATTCATTAACGCATCGCCAGCCTCCCTTACAAAGGAAGGCGTTACTCTTGGATTTATTTTAAAGCCAAAACTTCTTTATTTCTCATAGATAAATCTTGTTTAATAAAATCACTAACACTTGTTAAAGGATCTCTACCGAGTGTTTTCAATACACTTTCTGCGACGAATCTAGCTAATAAAGGAGGAACAGCATTTCCTACCTGCTGATACTGTGCATCTTTTGTACCTTCAAATACAAAATTATCTTGAAAAGACTGTAGTCTTGCAGCTTCTCTAATAGTAACTGCTCTATTTTTTGAAGGGTGAATCCACATAGACTTCCTTACATTTAGAACTGTCCCAGAAGTTTCATTATAATTTAAACGTTTATATACAGTATTCTGAGTTCGACTATGATCACTGTAAGATGTTTTAAGTGAATCATCTAAATCATGAAAATTTTGACCAGGACGCAATTTTTCAAAGCGTTTTAACGCAGTATCTCTTGTATCAGTTCTTACATGATTGTATATCTCGTAAGTATTGTTTTCATTATAATATTTATTAATCCCCGTCTTAACATTAGTCGCTTTAATAGAAATTGATGGGGCATTAACATCCGTACTAGTGTCTAATTCCTCTAAATCTTGAATCGCATCACCGATTCGGTAAAAGTTCTCTTCATTAGTAATAATTTCACATGGAAGCTTAATAATTTGATTGTTTTCGTTTAAAAATTGTTCTTTTGCCCCGACAATGAATAATCTTTTTCTAAATTGAGGCACACCAAAGTTAGCTGCATTTAAAATATACTTTTCATCTTCATTTATTCTGTAGCCGATAGACTTAAACTTCTTTTTAACATATTCAAAAACATTATATGTCTTAAGATTAACTACTATATTCCCTTCATTAACTTCAATTTTAAAATCAATTTTATGGTGAAGTAATTCACTTAATTTCATGAGTGTTTTTTGAGTCTCGATAATAAAATATAAGTGTTCAATTATATTATTTTCGTCTTCTCCGAGCAGTATTTTCCCCAAACAATTACCAAGCGAATCCCATTCATCTCTATAATGTTGTCCAATATACTCTTGATGCAGATTCTCCCACTTTTGTATTACATTCTCAAAATAATTAAAGTTCCCTTTCTTTTTCAAATAGGTTTTCACCTTATTAATTGACCCTTGCCTTAATAAAGAACCTATCTTTGAAAATACGTCCTCATCCATTAAATAAAGTTTTATCTTGCTAATCTCATCAAGTGACTTTATGAATGGTTCCGAAACTATTGAAGAATCACCAATTATTATTTTCTCAGTAGTATAGATTAAATTCAAATCTTTTAATTCTTCTTTATCAGAATAAGAAAGGAAAAATTTATGTTTATCTGAGCGCATAGTATTAACATTTTCCATCACAAATATTAAGGGTTCAAGTTTTTCAATAACCTTTATATAATCTTTTACTAACTGGTTATTACTAGAGATAATTGTATTTTTCTGACGATTAGCATTAGAAAAACCTTGGCAAGGCGGTCCTCCGATTACTACCTCAACACCAGTTTCCTTTAATTGTTCTATTTGAGCTTCTTTTATATCGCGTATGTCTTTAAAAAACAAATCATCTTTTAACCGGTTGTGATTCCTTTTGTATGTCTTTCGTGCATACTTATCAAGTTCAACTGCAGCAACTACTTCAAAACAACCTGTTTGTTCAAAGCCAGCACTTAAGCCTCCTGCACCTGAAAATAAATCTACCACCTTTAATTTCTCCAAATTAATCACCTCTTAAGCTCCATTTTAGTAACTAAACTATATCGGCTAATCTCACCTTGTTTAAGATTCAATCTAAAGTATGGAACTTCACCTATATTTTAAATGATATACGATCGTATGTTCCGTTTCAATAAAATTTATGATTATATGTCTTCTTAATTTGCAACCCATAGAAGCAAATGTTATTTTATGGATAATATTTGAGTTACGGAGGGCTAAAAATGATCTATACAGAAAACTTATTAGAAGATATTATTATAAAACCTTATAGAGAAGGGTTACAAGAACTTTCTGTAGTAACAGGACAGACATCGCCGGCTTTTATTCATCATTTGTTATATTTATTGGAGAAGTTAGAGTTAAAGATAATTATTGGGTTAGCAATCGAAAAAACTATTCCTATCTGGGATCATAACGAGTACGTTAAGTTGTCTCAAAATACTAGGCGTCTATCTGTTAAATATTATCTAGGGTCTCCTCAGATACATTCGAATATTTACATTTGGTCAAATAAATCAAAAAATGAAGAATTAGCCTTTATTGGTTCTGCAAAATTTACCAGGAACAGCTTTAGTAAGTATAAAGAAGTTATGACAAGAGTCAATCCTTTAGAAATAAAAAATGAACTCCTTGGATTACAAAAAACTATTAACTGTACCGACCCAAATGTTTATAATCAGATTAAATTCTTAAGTAATAGAGGTAATTCTAGTAATATAAATACCCTAGATCTAATAAAGTATATAGGTGGAAGACCTTACGTTGATTTAAAGTTAACTGAAGCTAATGACGAAAAAAAGGTACCCTTAAAAAGTGGACTGAATTGGGGGCAAAGATCAGGAAGAAACCAAAATCAAGCGTATATAAATGTTCCAACTCATATTCGAAATACACATCCTGACTTTTTCCCAAATCAAAAAGAAAAATTTTCATTAGTTACTGACGATGGGTACCACTTTATTTGCATGATGTCACAAGATAATGCAAAAGCTATTACAACATCGAGAGACACGAGTGAGTTAGGAAAATACTTTAGAATGCGTTTAGGAGTAGGATTAGGAAATTTAATAACGATTAATGACCTTAACTCCTATGGTAGAAACTACGTTAGGATATATAAATTAAACGACGAAACTTATTTCTTAGAATTCAGTTAACAATAATACTAGTGCCTGGCACCACTGTACTTTGTCGATATGAATTGGATACACTTGGGTATAGGCAGTTAATCGCGTCTAATTCCGGCAGTGACAGTGGTTGCCCCCTTTTCTCCTTTTGAGTCTAAAGGAAGGATTACGATTACAAACACGTTCCATAAACGTGCTTATTATAAAAAGATGACTCCATTATTGTATTAGGGAGAAAAACATCTTTGCTTCTATAAAACCTCCCACTTAATAGATGGTATTGACCTCTGTCACAACAAAAAGCCCCTGGATTAATCCAGAAGCAAATATGTACTAACGTCTCTATTATGTTTAAACATGCGATATTTATGGTTCACTTCCCAGCGATAACCTCCATCAATCGTTTGAATGAACTCATGTAGAAGATCTAACGCTTCTAATCTCGCTCGTAATCTTCGGATGTTTTGCCTTAAGGTACTTTCCGGATCCCGTGACTGTTGAATTTTCCTTTGAATCATCTTTTCGCGTCGAACCCCTTCTGGATGACGCATAAGATACTCTAGTAGTGACACTTGATTGCTTGGAATCATGACTTCCTTTCCATATAAGGATAGCTTCGTGTCATTGAGGCTTAGACCTCCGTTAAATAAATGATAAATTTAAATTGTTATATCCCCAAAAAACTTTGATTTAAAAAAGTTTTTTGGGATTATTACATCATGCGCCCATTCATCAAGATAAGATATATAATAGAAGAAAATAGACTTATAAAGTTATTGATATTACAGGGGTTATTGCTTTCACTTTAAATATTTTAAAACAGATTAAAAAAAAACAGTTATGAGCAAAATTATGAGCATTTCTTATTAACTAGCACGAACTTTCCCCTACCCTGTTTCTTCTAAGTAACTAAAAAGTATAGTTTGTCAAAAAATAACCTTTTACACATAAAGAAGCCCTTACCGATAATTTAGAAGGGCTTTTCATAGAAATTAAATTGACAGTCCTAGAAAACCTGCTATAGTTACTAATGACGATACAGTACCTAGGGAACCTTTTAGAAAACCTATAATTTTTTGCGCTTTAGTTTTATCTTGTGTTTCAAATGCATCTTTTAAAAGTTCAGCATTAAACTGGGCTTGTTCTCTTTGTTGTTCATCAGGAATTTTTCTTATTTCTTCAAAGAGTTCTTTAAACGCTTTTTCTGAATCATCTATGTTTATATTTTGAATCTGATTAACATTATCAGCTTGTATAGCATTATTCCCTTTTAAGTTTGAGTTGTTAAAACTTCCTTCAATTTTTCTTTGGTTCATTTGGCCGTCTCCCCCATTAAATTGATTTACTATAGAAATAATAACACTGGGTGACTGACTTTCTAAGTGTCTTAATGCCTCTTCAGATAAAAAGCCATTTTGTAAGATGGACTCTAAGGAATCGGGAGTTCCTCTTAAATCAGTTGGAGGGTTTTCCGTCTTAGATTGCTTTTTTTTTTAATTTCGGCAGATAAATACTCTTTATAATCAGGATTAATTTTAAAAACCGGATAAAAGTCCGATGGTTTTAGCTCAAATTCTTCTCCACAAATACATTGAAATTCCTCAGTATACTCTTTCTCATTTGCTAATTTTAAAGTTCTATAACAATGTGGACACCTAAGTTCCCATTTTAAAATTAATTGATCGCCGACACCTGTTCTTTCCATCAGGTAATTAAAAGCTTCACTAGAAGATATGCCCAAATGTTTTGCTAAAGCTGAAGGATAAAACCTATCAACCCTATTTGATGCTAACAGTTCAATAAAACCTTCTAATCTTTTCCGGATTTCAAAGATATTAACCATCTGGGCACCTCCTTTTTCATTATTACCTAAATAATAACACGAGCCCTTACAAAGTCAATAACGGACTCTGTGACCTGTGATACAAAAACTACACTCTTAGTCGTTATTCCTATTCTTATGGTAAAAGTTTCATCTACATTCTCAATTGTAAATGGAAATTTTATAAATCCACCTTGATGCTGCAAATAAGGATTTAGATAGCTGAATAATGGGAGGGTTCTTATTTCACTACTCCCAGCCATACCTACAGTTTCCATACCCGACAATACTAGGGCAGCAAAAGGAACTATAGCCTCTCCTTGCATAAAGGAATCACTTGCATTTTGTAAGTGCATTTCTAAAACATCTGTATCTTTTGTTTGCATGTATTCATCAAGTGCTTTCAACACGTTTACTACTGATTCCATTTCTTCTTCATTAAACTCTTCAAAATATAACTCTGGTTTTGAAGTGGCTTCTGTTAGCTGTCCTCCTAAATTATCAGCAATGGTCCCCATTTCTTGCTCAAACGGTGCTTCAATTGGCTCCATAGTAATTTGTAACCCAAGAGTTTGTGCAACCTTTCTTGCGATGTCAGGCGCCTTTCTAGTGTCTCCTCTAATTTCTAAAATCCCCATATTTGCATCATAATAAACTGTTGATATAGCAGATTTGGCAATTGTTCTAATCATAGTAGGTGTAGTTTCATACCTTACACCACTTTTATATATATACCTTAAAAACGTTCCTGATTCGTTTATCGCTAATGACCCAATTAATAATTCTGGTGCCGTGGTAACATCACTTTCTTGAATTGCATTCATTTCAGTAAATGGGTTAAAGTTTGAATTGTCCCTAATAAGCCTTCGAAATTCTTCAGCTGATAATTCATCATCAAATCTATACCATGTAACCGCAGTTGATTTGGTGGCTAAAATTCTACTTTCAATTTTAGAAATTATTTGATCACTAAACCTATTTCGCTCTGGGTAAATTCTCATTACCAACTCATTTTTGTTAAGTGAAGTATCTATATTAAGATCAGCAGCTATATCCTTTAATAGTGGTTTAGTTAATTTAAACAAGTCTTGAATAAGCATAATATCTTTTATTGAGTGCATTTATTCCCCTCCCTTTCATATTATTATTCTTCTCTCTATTTCCAATTCCTTTTATAAACTAAAAAAATATAGAGCTAATTTGTAGGCTCTATGACAGTTCAACTTATTCTTCTATTTCTAATGCCGACAAACTCTTGACTAAATTGACAGTTTGAACAGACACATTAATTATACGAAGCAATAAATTAAAAAATATTTTTCATCATCAGAATAACCATTCGGATTATCTGTATTAACTTGATATTGAAATCCATTCAATTGCAGAACGGCCGTTTACCACAGAGTTAAAGTGCCTGTGGTCAAGCCCCCTAATAATAGACAAAGATAAATACGACATTAACCTGCAATTTTATAATCTAAATAATATCTCTTCGGAGTAACGAGACCCAGTTTATACTGGGTTCTTTTTTCGTT
>NZ_JBWQTU010000016.1:0-90650 GCF_056619925.1 Halalkalibacter sp. HAAS-P013 | reverse complement strand
ACAGGTATATTCACTGGTTTAATTACAAACGAATCCATGGAACACTGGGCTATTTGAGCCCGATTGAATACAAACTTGGACACCTTAAAAAAGTTGTCTAGTTTAGTGTTGACTATCCATTATCTATCTTATTCAGCATGGGGAGTTGTTCCTGCTTTATTCCCAGATTGGGGAGCTGATCATCCATTTTGGAGGGCATGGGCACATGCTGCATTTGTTCTTCTTTTCCTTACCCTGATCATTTCACCAGCTGCCACACTATGGCCCCCTATTAAAAGATTGTATTCCTGGAGGCGTGAATTGGGTATATGGTTTGCTGTGTTATCATTCGGACATGGTTACGCTATATGGGACCGTTGGGCGCGCTGGGATGTGGCAAGATTATTTGGATTTGAATATATGGAAGACGTAGGTGGATATATTCTCTTTAGACCAGAAGTTGGCATAATGAACATGATGGGACTTATAATAGCTCCCATGATCATCTTACTTGTCGTTACTTCTTTTGATGGAGCAGTAAAGTTACTAGGAGTATCTGCGTGGAAGTGGCTTCACACCACATTAGTACATGTTATTTTCTATATTATTATGATTCGCGGTGTATTGTATCTTTTTTATTTCTTTCAATATTCGCCTCCTAACTGGCGGACGTATCCTCCAATTTGGTTCTTATATATTTTTCTTGGGATGGCTATTTTTATCGTTTTACTTCAGGCGTGCGCCTTTACTAAGACTGTACTCCATCGGAGAGGACGCAAACAACAGAATGGTATTATCCAGGTAGCTACAGTAATTGGTATAGCCATAATGTTTGCAATGCCTTTGGTGCTAATGACGGGAACGGTTGCGTATTTTGACAATCGAACGATAAAAGAACCACCCGAGTTTACCCAGGCCGCAGAAGATTATGCACAAAATTTTGAAATGGTTATCCATGAAGAAAACCAGAATATTTACATTTGGGCAAAAAACCTTGACAGTGCACCATACTTTCGCCAAATGACCGAAATATCAGGGGAGAAGGTTCTGAACCAGATATACCGTTACGACGATCAGACTTTATATATGGAAGAACTTGATGCTGACAAGGAGCTTGTTTGGTCTAAAATAGAGAATGTGAGACCAGAAGATATTGGAATTTTAGAAGTTGCCATAGAAACAGGGGGATGGGCAGAACAGTACGGAGCAGGAGAACACAAAATTCCATTTTCTAGTGGAGAATTACAAGTCTCCATTCATAATGTAGGAGAAATCATTCCCGATGCGGTGTTTGAAATTCCCGATGATATTGAATTTAGTTCACCTTAATGAGGTATCCGTAAGTTAATTCTGAAATTCTAATGCATAGTCTTGAAATCCGAATCTTAGAAAGGAGGGGTTGGTATACCAACCTCTCCTCCATTTATTAATGTCCTCCGTGGTCGTCTCCGCCTAATGATACAATTTCTAGTTTTTCATCTAGTATGCCTTGAGTTGTAAATGAAATATCCTTAAATGTTCCTATCATAAAACCATGATTATATGGACCTTCTGTAGGATCTTCACTAAAAGCGGGCTTAACAGTTGCTAGGTACTGATAAACTTCATCTGTAAGTTCCCCTTCATCTAACCAAATCAATGGAGCATGCTTTCCTAAATGAGCAAAAGGAGCAGCTGCAATAGCAAGCTCAGCTGTATTAGTTGACGAAAACACAAAACCGTGACCAGGACTAGTGATTCCCCAACCAAAGTCTGTTTCAGCATCTTTATATGACGCGAATTCAATGGATTGAGCTACTGAATTATCCCCTTCAATTCGGTGAACCGTTCCATACGTTTCTAACTCTTGAGCAATCTCTTCAGATATTATATCTTTTGGTCCTACAAGATAGATTGTTACCCCATTCTCTCTTGCATTAAGAGCATCAATTGTTTCTTTAGGAATACCATCATTGTCTACATAAAGTAAAGATTCGTTCATGTGAGCAATCCAATTCCCAGCAGAAATCGTATATTCTTTTGCTTCTTCCTCAGTAGAACCAATTATTACATTTGGATGAACTTCGTTAATAGTTTCTGTGAATTTTTCTTCAATGTTTCTAGCGAAATCAGCTGCATTTTCACCTTGTACTTGTTCAACATTATATGCGTTTAATTTATTCAATTCCGCTTCCGGAAGATCCCCAACCACAAGCACTTGAATGTCTTCACTATTTCCTTTTGGTTGTAGTCGATTAAGTTCATTTAATACATCGTCAGAAATTTTACCATCCCAATACAACATAGGACCATCGTTAGGATGGTGAACCAGCGTTAGAGCGGCTAAGGAATATTGCCATTGATTTAATGGAGCCAATATAACTGTCCCAGGTTGATTTTCCTCATGGGTTGCTGGCCAAACAGTTTGTGATACGTGAATGGATAATTGGATAGGATCATCCTCATTTATTCTAGTAATGTTTTTAGTATTTACGACTTTTAATTCTTCGGTTGCTAACTCGTTAAGGTTTTCTGGAGCTTTTGCCGCTTCCTGTTCTAAATTGGATCTATCTACATCATCTGAATTGGAATCGCCGTGGTGCCCTTCATGGTCCATTTCTTCGTCCATATGATCCATTTCTTCGCCGTGATCGATATCCTGATCGTTTCCATGCCCTGCATGATCTTCTTCGGCTTGGGTACAAGCGGCAAGGAGCATACTTAAAAGTAAGAAAGATACAATTAACATCAACTTAGTAGCTTTTGCTTTTTTCAATTTATCCATTCCTTTCTAATCATTAACTTCTTTTATATTTCCTGCTTTTATCTTATCCAAATCAACTCTACTCAATCGTTGACTTGAATTTTTTAAGTCTTAAAGTATTTAACACAACTGAAACAGAACTAAATGCCATTGCAGCTCCGGCTAACATCGGATTTAGTAGAATTCCAAATAGGGGATATAGCAAACCCGCTGCTACTGGAATCAAGACAATGTTATAACCAAACGCCCACCCAAGGTTCTGCCAGATCATCTTCATCGTTGATTTGGATAGTCTAAGTGCCGTTACAACGCTTTTAATATCACCACGCATCAATGTGATATCAGCGGTTTCCATCGCAACATCCGTCCCCGTTCCAATAGCAATTCCTACATCGGCTTGAGCGAGTGCAGGAGCATCATTAATGCCATCACCGACCATAGCCACCAGTTTTCCTTCTCCTTGTAGTTTTTTCACTTCTTCTGCCTTATGTTCTGGCAACACCTCAGCAATATAGTTATCGATTCCGGCTTCCATTGCTATCGCTTTGGCCGTTCGTTTATGATCGCCTGTTAACATAATCACTTCAATGCCCATCGATTTTAAGGCTTTGATAGCTGTGATGGTTCCTTTTTTCAATGTATCAGCTACTGCTATGATCCCTGCAAATTCCCCGTCAATCCCAACATACATGGGAGTTTTCCCTTGATCAGCTAATGCAATTGCTTTTTCTTCGTATAACCCCAAATCAATATTGTATTTACTCATCAGTTTGATGTTGCCAATTAAGACTTGTTTGTTATTTAATGTGGCAAGTAATCCATGACCAACAATAGCTTCGAAAGATTCAGGGTCATTTATAGGAAGGTCTTTTTCTTTGGCCGCTTCCACAATGGCTTCACCTAATGGATGCTCAGATGCAGTTTCAACTGAGGCAGCGACTTGCAATAGTTCCTGTTCACTTACTATATCAGTTGTAATGATATCTGTTAGTTTTGGCTTGCCTTCCGTTATGGTACCGGTCTTATCTAAAATAACGGTCTTAATTTTATGGGCACGTTCTAAACTTGTAGCATTTTTAATTAGGATGCCATTTTCAGCTCCTTTTTCTGTACCAACCATGATGGCTGTTGGTGTTGCCAAACCTAATGCGCAAGGACAAGCAATAATAAGAATCGCAATAAAAGTAGTTAATGCGAAAATCAGACTTGGGTCCGGACCGACAAAATACCAAACAATAAATGAGACTACCGCTATTAGTAAGACTGCCGGTACAAAGTAAGCAGAAATTAAATCAACGACACGTTGAATGGGAGCTTTCGAACCTTGAGCTTCATTAACCATTCGAATGATTTGTGCAAGTGCCGTTTCTTTCCCTACTTTTGTTGCCCGAAAACGGAAACTTCCAGATTTGTTAATAGTCGCACCGATAACCTCATCTCCAGCTGCCTTTTCTACAGGAATAGACTCACCGGTTAACATGGATTCATCTATCGTAGATCTACCTTTTGTGACGACTCCGTCGACAGGAATACGTTCGCCTGGTCTTACAATGATCTCATCATCAATCTTTACTTCATCAACAGAAATTTCGAGTTCATTTCCATCTCTAATCACTCTAGCTGTTTTTGCTTGCAAACTCATTAATTTCTTAATTGCAGTAGAGGTTTGCCCTTTTGCTTTCGCTTCAAAGTAACGTCCTAAGAGGATAAGCGTCGTAATAACGGTTGTGACATCGTAATAAAGTTGGTACGGGAAGCCCATTGCCGTAAGCTGATCCGGAAATAGCGTCATCGCACCACTATAAAGCCACGCAGCTGACGTACCCATTGCTACTAGTACATTCATATCTGCTGAACCATTTCTTAATACCTTATAGCTATTTTTATAAAATCTCCAACCAGGTACGAGTTGGATGTAACTCGTTAACACAAGTAAGAATAAGGGATTAGACAAAAATGTCGGTACCCATGCTCCCCAGCCATGCATCATATGAGGGATACTACCAACTAACACAACAGTTGTTAAGACAGCTGCTACTGTAAAATCTTTAAACAGCTTTCTCGTTTCTTCCATTTGCTCATCGGATTCTTCTCTATGTTCATCTTCATTGATAATGGATGCTTCATATCCTATTTTTTCAATTCGTTTTATAACAGCTTCGGGATCTAATATTCCTTTTTCTCCTTCAACCTGAGCTTGATTAGCAGCGAGGTTCACATTAACAGATTGTACACCTTCTACTTTTGCAATAGCCTTTTCCACACGAGTAACACAAGAGGCACATGTCATTCCCTTGACAGAAAACAGAACCTTTCTTCGACCATCGTTATCAATAGGCTTAGCATCATATCCAGCCTTCTCAATAGCCTTTATAATTGCCTCAGACATTTCTATTGTTTCATCCGCTTCCACTTGAGCTTGATTGGCTGCCAGGTTTACATTAACAGATCGAACACCCTCTACTTTTGAGATCATCTTTTCAACGCGATTGACACAAGAGGCACATGTCATTCCTTTTACCGAAAATATCATCTTACTCACCTGATTCCCCTCCTTTACAATTCGAATAATACTGTTATTGTGATCATATTTCCCCTATAGATTACCAAAAGAATGTAAAGAAAATATGTGAGCTACATCACAAATTCTTCTTTGTTTCTATAAGTATCTTCATTTAGATATAGCTATTGTAAATAGTGAAGAAGGTCGTACTAAAATCGTGCGACCTCACTTCTATGATTCTATCCAACTATTTCATTCTACATCATATCCTTGGTCTTCAATCTCATGAATAATTTGATCTAATGAAATAACATCAGAATCATAATTAAGGTTTACTTCTCCTTCAGACAGTAGAACTTTTACTGAGTTGACACCATTTAAATTTCCAATATTACTTTCTATCGTACTAATGCAATGCCCACATGACATTCCGTTAACTTTTAATGTTTTTTGTTCCATTTTTTCATCCTCCCAAAATCTTTTTTCTTTTCAAATTAATTTCACCATACCCCCCTACGGTAATAAACCCGAATGCTTATTTAAATGTGAAAATTAATTGAATAGATGAGAAGCATCCTTACTAACTAAAGAATCGCCATGGCTTTGAAAAAAGTCATTCCCAAGGTCTCTTAGCCACGCACATACAGATTGCAACGACGATCTTCGTAGTGAATATTAAACGAATCATCACATTAATGGGTTAGAAATGACCTATTAATTTGCTCTTGTAAGACTCAAAAAAGATTAGAGAATGTTTAAAATCATTCCCTAATCTTTTTAATTTTATTGCACTTCATAGACCGTATATTTTCAGCAGTCTCGGTTTCTCCTTCCTCTTATACTTGAAAGCTTTTATTAGAGCTCCTAATTTGTTTCAGCCCCTTTATTTCCATATGATTCCATAAAGTTACTGCATGCTTCCATCATTTCCTCACCTTCTAAGGAATTCATACCTTGCATCATATTCATCATGCCATTACCATTCATCATATTCATCATACCATGGTCTTCATTAGCTTGAGATACTCCTGAAAACCCCATTGTTCCTACGACTAAGACAGAAGATAACCCGAATGAAAAAAGTAACATTTTCGTTTTTTTTCGCATGTTATTCACTCCTTTAAAAGTGTATTATCTATTTACATTTATAGTTTAAACTATAATTTTGATGAAATTGTGATAGATACTGATATAATTTAATTTTTTCCTTTTAAGAACGTATATTTTTGCTCGAACTCATTTTGCGTTAAATTCCCTTTTGCAAACCTCTCTTTTAAAATTTGAAGTGATGTATCTTGTTCATGATCTTGAATGACAACGGTTGAATTGTTCTTCTTTAAGAGTCTAATGACTAATACCAATCCACCATAAATGATTGAACATAATATAAGAATTACTAAGACCATATACAAAATCATACCGATATTCATTATTCCCCAGTTCATCATCATGATTAAACACCTCCAATTATTTCAACTATATGGTTTCCCTCAAATAAAGACTCTGAATAGACCTCTACAGGCTTAGCAAACATGACACTAATATGTTCCGGTGAAAAGTCCAATTTTTCACTCATTCTCGGACTTATTTCTTTTATTTCTGAATGGGCTTCAACAACAGTTCCGTTTACCAATGAAATGAATATTGTCATAAAAAGAATAAGCCCCCCAAGTAAATCTATCTTTTTTTGTCAACACTAGTTACACACATCCTGTTTTTTCTCCTTGAATTGCTTACTTTCTTTTGAACACCAGAAAGATTAGTCCGATCATTAGAGATGGAATACCTACCCAAAGACAAATTTTCAGGAGAGAGATGATAAAATTTTCGTCGGTCGTTAATGTTAAGGACATACTTAAACAAACTAACCCAATAAGTAAAAGTAGACTAACAATGACCCAGTCTATCCACTTCATATCTGTTCTCCCCTCTCCTTTTTCAAAAATTCGTTAGGAAAAGAAAGGGTAAATTGGGTTCCTTCGTTTTCCTTACTAGTTACTTCTATTGTACCACCGTGTAATTTGACTAACATTTTAACGATGGCTAACCCCAATCCTGTCCCTCCAAATTCCCTTGAACGAGATTTTTCAACACGGTAAAACCGTTCAAAAATAAATGGAACTTCGTCGGCAGGAATTCCGGTTCCGGTATCCTTAACAATAACGAAAACTTGATTTTCACCTTGTTTGAACTCACACATTACCTGTCCGTTAGTCGTATGCCTAAACGCATTATCCAATAAGTTGGTAAGAATTTGTTCAATACGTTTCCCATCTCCATAAAACAAGGAAATGTTTTCATCTACTTTAAATATAAATGATAGCCCTTTCTCTTTTGCTTTTAATAAATATTTCATATCGAGATTATCGGCAAGTTCTGTTAAATCGATCCACTCCTTCTTTATTTCAAACTTCCCTTCTTCCATCTTAGATAAATCAAATAGTTCTGATATAAGAGAATTTAATCGATTTGCTTCATGTTCAAGGATTGATATATACTGTTCTTTTTCTTCCTCCGTCTGATACAGCTTTTCTTTCAAGACTTCCGAATAACCCATTAAATATGAAACCGGTGTCTTTAATTCATGAGAAATACTAGCAAAGAATTCACTTCTTGTATCATGGTGCCTCTTTAGTTCCTGAGTTAGGTTGTTAATGCCAACAGCAAGAGAACCGATTTCATCTTTTGATCGTACAATCACTTTTGTATTTAAATCCCCTTTGGCAATCTTTTTTGTTGCAGCCTGCATTTCAAGTAAAGGTGACGAGAGCTTTCTTGAAGCAATAAATGTAAATCCAAGAGCTAGAAAGAAACCTCCAACACCAGCAAGAAGAAACAACTGTCTTACCGTAGACATCGAATCATACATATCATTAAGTGGAAATAACATGAACAGACTACCTTTGAATTGATCAGCATTTATTGGATGACCATACAAAAGATAAGGAATGTCAGTCAACGGTTCTACGTATTCATAGAAAACAGGCCTTCCTTCAAAAAGGTTTTGTAAGTCGAACTCTTTAATGTTTATTTCCAGATCATCCGAACCTGTAAACTTGATCATATCTCCATCTTCGTCTAGTAAGAAGATCTTTTTTTGTGTAATATTTCCTGCCATTTCGACCATTGGTGTTGACATTAACATTTGATTATTCACTATCATCTGGGCATAATTTGACGTTAATTGATGAGCTTCCTCTTTTGCCTTATTGTAATAATAATTACAAAAAACCTGATCAATGACATAAACAAACGGTGCGAAAACTAATAAAAAAACGGTAATCATCGTCAGCCCTAATTTTACATCAATTCGATTCAATCTCATGTGTCTATTTCCTTCAACTTATAGCCGACACCCCAAATCGTTTCGATGATAGTAAAGCTCAACCCTTCTTTCTTTAATTTCAAACGAATACTTTTTATGTGAGAATCAACCGTTCTTTCATCTCCGAGAAAATCCACTCCCCAAATTTTCAAAAGTAACTGGTCTCGGTTAAACACTTGCTTAGGATTCAAGAGTAAAAATTTTAATAACTCAAATTCTTTAGGAGTTAAATGAACAGGATTGTCTTGAACAAAAACTTTATGATCATCCACATCCATTTTCAGCTCGTGGAAGTGGAGTTGTTTTGTTTGCGTTGTTTGATTTACAACAGCTCTTCTTAAAAGTGCATTCACTCGTGCGATAAGTTCTTCTGGTTTGAAAGGTTTAGTTAAATAATCATCCGCTCCAATATCGAGTCCCTTCACCTTGTCCGTTGTCTCCGTTCTAGCGGTTAACATTAATATAGGCAAAGCCAAATTTTCTTTTCTAATCTCTTCACACACTTCCCAACCATCCATCTCTGGCATCATTACATCTAAAATAATAAGTTGAAAAGAATGACATTTCATTTCTTTAAGTGCTTCTTTCCCATTCACAGCTTCCACTATGTTAAATTCTTGCTTGGATAAATGAATTCGAATTAGATTTCTCATATTCCATTCGTCATCAACAATTAGAATTTTAGTGTCCATGTTTTCCCTCTTTTCTATATAAAGAATATTACTTATAAAATATTTTTTTACACAAATCTACTTGAAAAGAAGAAAATGGAGGCAACTCAATTAAAAGCTTCCTCCACCGATTAATCTTACTATAATTTAGACCTATTTTGAGTTTGTTAAGTGGGATAAACTTACAATAAGGTTAGTTACTTTTTTCCCGTTTATCGAAGGGGGCATTCTGTTTATTAATCAAAAATTCATAACCCACTGGTTTTCTTTTGATAGTAGCATAAGAATGAATCATCATCGCAATTATTAGTAAGAATAAAAGTATGATCGGAACTAAAATTGATAATTCCTCCAAACGTACTCCCCTCCATTATTGTGACCTTTTTAAAGAATCAATTTCCTTCATCAACTTTTGATTTTGTTCCATTAAGTGATTCACATTTTTTTGTAAATCTTTTCCGTTTGGTTCACTCTTATTACTGTTATTTCCATCAGACATCCTTTTCATAAAGAAAAATAACATCACTAACATTAAAGGACATAATAATAGTGGAAGATAATAAGCTAAATTTTCCATAGTCAATACCTCCTAATTTTTAAATCTATTTATATTATAAAAGGTAATTGTGTTAAAATTTTGAAGAATAAAATATAAAATATAAATTTCCCTTTGGAATTAGATCATGGTTTAATGCAACACATACTTTCTTAAATCCCCCAATAAGTTATCGTATCTAAAATCCCAAGGATGATCAGAAAAAAACCTGCAACTCGCTGTATCCATTTTCCGATGTTTCTTCCTTTTTTCAAAAGTGTCCCGTTTAATCCAAAAGTCCAGATGAGATACATCGTAATGAACAAAGGAATCGATGTACCAAACGAAAACACAGTTGGTAAAATAAATCCGTATGAAGTAGAAAGGGTTAGCGGCATTAGCAAAAAGAAAAAGATTGAGAACATGGTTGGACAGAACCCTAATGAAAAACTACTTCCTAAAAGAAATGCCCCCATTTGCCTCTTCTTTTATCACCAGCTTCTTTTTGTTTTAGACCGATAGACCATTTCCATGTGATGAGTCCAACTAAATAAAGACCGATTACGATAAAAATGGGCCCAAGTATTTTACGTATCCAAGGAAGATAACCAATTAGTTCTTGTTGAAATTCAGAACCTAATCTAACCCCGAAAAAACAACGACTTTCCCAAGTTGAAAGAATATGACTTCTGACCATGGAATAGCTTTTTGGATAGACCGATTCCCATAAAGTGTAATGGCACCTACATTTCCGGTGAATTGACACGGTGCAGCAGCTGCTAGAATTCCTATAACAAGTGCTGCTAATATCGGAATATGTTCAAAACCATACGTTAGTTTAATCAAAGGATCATATAATAATCTGCTAATAGAATTAAATACATCATACATATTACGAACCTCGCTTTATAGTAAACAACAATTTCATGAAGCTTCCTTAATAGCATTTTCACTTTTTCACTTAATTACTGCCGTAAAAATTGATAAAAATGATTCAATATTTTGCAATTGTAACGAAGAATTGTGATGAAACTATGAAGAAAAAATCTTAAAAATGCGAAATATATATAGATTTTTTCGACAAGCACCGAGAAAAAATTCTTTCATGTGACAATGAAGATTGTATAGTAAGCAAGAAGAACCTCGAAGAAAGGATTATCGTCGAGGTGTTATTTATTAGAGGTGCTATTGAAGGTATAGAAATAGCTTCAATAGAACTGTCAGACAAATTCTCTAGTAAGAAAACGGGAACCATTGCAAAGCCTGCTTTTGCGCTGGCAGCCGAATTTAGGGGGCCATATATATTAACAATTTATCAATGCAAAAGCCTTAAAAAGTTTACCTGCAACTTCTTAAGGCTTTTTCTCTAGTTTATAGAAATACCATTAGGGTACTCCCCTACATCTAATCGTTTCTCTTCTTCTAACGTTTTTAAATCAACAACGGAAACTGTATCTTCAAACATATTCGTAACAAAGGCATATTGGCTATCCTTAGAAATAACGATACCATGTGCCCCTTTTCCTAACGAAACCTCCTTTTCAACTTCTAATGTATCAAGTCCTATAATAGAGATCTTATTTGATGGATTCTCTTCACTTCCTTGATTTGCAACAATGACATATTGATTGTCGTAACTAGCAAACATTTGTACCGGACCTACTCCGACATCAATGTGTTTGATTACCTCTTGTGATGACGTATCAATTACAGCTAGTTGGTTATCAACATGCAATCCAACAAAGGCATACTTTCCGTCATGGGAAAATCCAGTTTGAACAGCACCCTCTCCTACATGTACTCGATTAACTTCTTCATTCAATTGTAAGTCAATAATGCTAACATCAGCACTTTGCATATTCGCTATATAAGCATATTGTTGATCGGGCGATATCCTTACTCCATGCGGATATTCTCCCACTTCTACATTAACAACTTCATCTGTCTTTCTATTAATAATCGTGACAGAATTATCACCTGAATTGGTTACGACAACGTTCTCACCATTCTCTGTAGCCGTTACATGTGCAGGGTGGCTCCCTACCTGATGTTCTTCCACTTTTTCTAATGTGTTTAAATCATATGCTACAACCTTTTCTTGTTTTACCTTATCTTCTTCGTTACCATCATCTTCATGGCTATGACTATGTTCTTCATCTTCATTATCGCCATGTGGCGGATTAATGGTTACCCAAATTAATTGAGACTCAACATTGACTTCTAGATTATGTGCTTCCCCATCAAGGTAAACAAGCTCTTGCCTTTCTTCTGGATAGTAAATGACAGACATAGTCCCATCCATTTCATTTCCGACTACAACAATGTACTCTTCTTCGAAATCATTATCCCCTTCGTCCACTTCTTTTACCGTTTCTTCCATATCATCGTTTAACTTGTTTTCTACATTAGCATTTTCTTCGTTAGTCATCATGCTTTCAGCGTTCTGTCCACAAGCAGCAAGCAAAAGTAAAAACGTCAAAATCATAAGTATGAAGCAAATTTTTCTTTTCATCTATTTCCCTCCTAGATCTTTATAAATGTAAGTATAAAAGGAGGGGGGTTACGACAAATGTGATTCCAATCACAAAAGCAAATAATAAGTATTTTTTGTTCAATATATTACCTTGCTTTCTTCATAGTTTCTATATAATTATCTGTAATAAAAAAGTCGTTATCTGTATTACATTTGTTTGAAATTACAGAAGTTCAAATAATACAGTAAACACATTCAAAAACCTCCTCATCTGATTTATTCCTAGCTATCTATGAGTGATTGCTGCTTTTTCAAAGTTGTGTTCATATTTAACTTCGATTCAAAAAAGAAATCAAATATTGTACATGGAGACAATTATTAATTCATTGCTGATTATTATTTTTAATTCTATCGAATCACCAGATTGTTTAGTATTCGTTTTATATTTACAATAGCCTTTGTAGAATTAAAAGCAAAAAGAAAAAGACAAGAATTTTTAAAATTCAAGTCTCTGATAGGTGTGATAAAATATTTCATCCCTTTACTTTTCCTTTACTTCTATCCAGAAAGGAAAAACAATTATTTGTTCTGCAAATTTAAACTCAACCCATAGTTTGTAAAAACCGCTATCTATAAATTGAGCAACAAATACTGTTTCATGATCTGAATTAGGATGCACATGAATAAATTGCTTTACTTCATCATCAATGATTACTACATGTCCAAGAGCCCCTAGATAAGGTTCAGGTTTCTCTCCTTTGAGATCGAAATGAAGTGTAACATCTTCTCCGATTTTCAATGGACCATGAGTCATTTCAACTAGCTTCCCATTAACCTCCTTTATCTTTTCTTTGTTAGGAATTAGATTCATATGAGTATGATTAAGTATACTGCCCTCTATTGCATACGGTTCAATTAGATAATGTTTCCCTTTCGAATTTATATCAACAAAAGCCTTATATGATGTAAGATCACGAAGAGGAAGCGTTACTTCATACGTATACAAATCAATTTGTTCAGGATGTAAATGATAAAACTCTTGCAAATCATCACTAACTACGATCAGATGCATTTATTTCTCATGTGTTGGTAAAAACTCTGGTGTATTTCCTTCCCGATCTTCTAAATGAATTTTCAAAATAGAATCTTGATACGTAATGGTTGTGATGATATCGTTTTCGGCTGCACCCCTGTACATATGATATTGCAATTCATGATGCTGATGATATTGTTCCATTTGATTATTCACCTATCTCTGTGGATGACTTTTTTTCAGAAAAATACTTCTTGTTCCCAACCACTAAACGGATGAGAGCGGTTTTTCGTAGGTCCCGGTTGAACTCTTGGTGCGTGTCTCGGCTTATCATCTTGTGTCGCAGCCTTTTGTAATAATTGTTCAAGCAGCTGCCACTTTTTGAGTAATAGAACAACCAAGAATAACGCTACCCCTGTTGCTGCATACACGCCCCACGGCAAATAACTAACTTCTGTTCCGATTTGAAGTAATTGACCACCAATAAAGTTTCGCCCAGCTTCACCTAAGCCTGACATCACATTCGCCAATCCAAAGAAGAGACCTATCAATCCAGCTGTCGATAACTGTGAAATTGTACTATCAATAGTTGGTAAGATAAGCATTTCACCTAAAACAAAGATGGCACCACTTAACACAAGGTGAAAAAACGATGTAGCAAAGTAAAGAGAACCGACTCCAAACCCGATAAATAACATCCCGATTGCAAGTGCGGTTAACGGATGTAACCTCTGAATAACTTTTCCTGTCATCACGTTTTGAGCCAAAATGACAATCCCACTATTGATCGTCCAAATTAGGGCCACATTACTTGGATCGGGCAAGACCTCCGTTGCCCGTATTGGAAGGGTCAAAGCCAACTGAGCATATAAAGCCCAAATAATAACACTAACTACACCAAACACAATAAAAGGTTTATTCTTAAACACTTCCTTATATGCACCCGATGGGATAACAGGACAATTTGCATATCCACAATTTTTCGGAAGGAAAAACCAACTCTTTAATGCGAGTGACACATAAATAATCCCCGCAATCCAAAAAGTCAATTTAGAGGATCCTGTCACAACAAAGAAGATAATAAGCCCAGCTGCTGCTGTTCCGATATTAGCGGCAATCCCACGCATCGAAAAGGCTGTCGTTTGCGTTTCTTCTGATGCCAATGCCGCAATGGCCGCCTTGGTTGATGGAGCGTTCAATCCATTGCCAAGACCTGTAATCAGTGAGGCTACAAGTAACAATCCAAATACATTAAAGAGCCCAAAACCGATTAATCCAGCTGCACCAATCATGGCTCCTAATCCAATAATGAACCTCCTCCCAATACGATCTGCCAAAAATCCTCCGAGTAAGCTCCCAAATTGAAATGATATGGCATTCGTTGCCAATACCATTCCTACTTGCGCTAGAGATAATGCTACATCTATTTTTTAGCATAATCGGTAACATAGGAATCACTAAGTACGTTCCTAAATGAGAAAGCAAGACTCCAAATAATAAAATCAGCATGGTACGATCTAATTTTTTAATGTCTTGTATAATCATTTAATCCCTTCTTTAACAGGTATTGAACAAAAACAGGCAACCTTGGTCACCTGCTTTTGCTCGATTTTAAGCTACCATTTTACGGCATTCTTCTGCACACTTACGGCAGTAAGTAGCACATTCCTGGCAATGATCGTCTTGGAACTTCTCACAGTCAGTAGCACAGGCTTCGCAGATCATAGCACACATTTCACAAAATTGTTTTGCAAACATACTCCCACGAGACATCCATTGAGATGCCATTGAACAAATATCTGCGCAGTCTCTTAACATACTGATACAGTGAGTTCTAGCTTGTACATCAGGCTCTTTTAGACATGATGACAAACATTCTTCGCATGCTTGCATACATTTGTTGCAAGCATCAATACAGGCCTGATGTTGTTGTATAGTTGAATCAATCAAAGTGGTCATTTTACATCTCCTCCCTTCTTTCTTATTATTTAATAGACCACTCTACACAAATCTAGTAAATATTACTAAATCTCACAAGGCAGAAGTATTATAGGAAATTTGTTCAAAATTTTAATTATTATCATGACACCAAAACGTAAATAAGCCCCCTTGAGAAGGGAGCTTAGAAAAAAATATTAGTATTTACTTTAATTAAAATCTACTCTTCATAGCTTACTCAAATCCTAAGTATTCTTCTAACGTTAACCCTTGTTCATGAATTACTTTGGCTGGCTCTTTGCCTACAAAACGAAGATGCCATGGTTCGTATTGATAACCTGTAATTTTTTCTTTATCTTTTGGATAACGTATTATAAAACCAAACTGCGCAGCATTTTCCTTAATCCATTGACCCTCAGGAGTATCTTCAAATGAGGTAACTAATTGAAAGTTCACTTCCGGACTAGTAACATCCATTGCTAGACCAGTTTGGTGCTCACTATGCCCAGCATTCGCACTGACTCGACTTGCCTTTTCTTCACCGCTTCTCTCAACATAATACGCAAAGATACTCTCCTGACGTTCATAAGAGCGATACCCTGATTGAGCATAAAGATTTAAGTTTTCATCATTGGCTTTTTTAAACAAATCTTCAAGTGCTGCCGCTGCTTCCTGTCGCATTAAGCGTTGAGGTAGCTCCTCAATGAACGGAAAGGGGACATTTGGCTCAACTAAATCCGAAGGTACATAGTCTTTTGGTAAATCCCGCACTTTATTTACCAATAAAAGAACATCATCTAATTGCTCTTTCGTATAAGATTCCCATGGTTTATCTTTAGCAAGATCTTCTTGGGATTGTTCGCCTTTATCGATACTATTTTTTATTGGAGCACTATCTATATCACCGTTCTTATTCTTCATTTTTCCGTCGTCTGTTGATAAGTAGTCACTTAATAACATTTCTTTATTTTCTTCTTTTGTAGAATTTGTTAATAGTGAATCTTCTTTATAAATTACAATTAGGATTACAAATACGACTGCTAGTGCAGCAATGTAAAAATACCTCATTAAATAAAATACCTATCCTTTCTGTGTTATTACTGCAATTACAACTTAGCGAGATTTCAGGTCTTAAGCTTTATTAGTAAGTGACTCATTATACAGAAGTGGGTTGCTTCCTTTTTTTCCAAACAACAAAAATTAAATAAATCGCTGCAATGCTAAGGATCATTTTTCCTTGCCACTCAAATTGAGTAATCTGATAAACCGAATACGCTTCAATCAAAAGCGCAGATATTTTACCTATTGAGCTTGCAATAGCAAAAGTGATAAATGAAACACTACCAATGGCTCCAGCAAGAGTAACCAGACCTGAAGGAACAAAAGGAAGAAGGCGAAGGGATAAAATTAAATAAAAGGCATCTTTTCCTTTTAAATGTACTAACCGTTTTAATTTCGGGTACTTGTCCAATGGCTTCTGAGAAAATTGTTTAAACCCTTTTCGATACAAATAAAAGGCTATGATGGCTCCGAGCGACTCTCCAACAAAAGAAATAAATGTCCCCATCCAGAACCCGAAAAAGATAAGATTCGCTGCAGTCACAAAGAAACTTGGAATAACTCCTAATACTGCAACAATAATACTAATTCCAATACTAATTAAGATTGCAAAGTGTTCATACTCTTGAAAGTAATATATAAGCCGATCTTCCATTTTCCCCTCCTCTATTTGTCTTCATAATGATCTTGTATTTTTATGAGATTTCCATAGACCCTGACGCTTAATTTTTCTTGTATTGTTACTCTGATCAAGAACTATCATTCTATCGTTCATTTATGTAGAAAATATGAAGTTTTTAAATTTTGGTTATTATCACTAAAGTAACTTTGCATACCTTTTATAAAATACAAAAGACTCCTACAAATTGATAGGAGTCAATGCCATTATTCTTTCATGCGTCATATGCTTTCTTCAATTACCTTCATTTTATATTAACCTTTTCAACAATGATTTCCCTATAAAGTGAGCATTTTTCTTATGATGACTTTGACTTTTTTAGTTCCTCTAAAGATGCCGTCAACTTTTCATTTTCTTCCATTAATTTACTCATTTGTTTATGTGCTCTCTGCCAATCTTCAGATGAGTTAATTAAATTCTCATTCTTATTTTTTTGCGTCCTATTAGGGGTACTCTGCTTAGTCATCTTGACGGCTTTCCAACAGAAGAACAGACAAACGATTTTAATCGCAATAAATACTATTAAAAATATGTTCAATTATTTCAACTCCTTTCGTAATCCGTCAATTTCTTTCAATAGTTTTTGATTATCCTTTTCCATTTTCTCCATTTGTGAATACATTTTTTGTAACTCGATCGATTCAGAAACTGAATCTTCGTTGTTTACTGGACTAACAGTTATGTTTTTTTTAGGCGAACAACAGGTAGAACTTCCACCATGCTTGCCCATGCCTTTAACACAAGTCAGGCTTAAGAGCACAAGAACACCAAGTAAAAGGAATGTAACTACATCCATTTCGCAAAACCCCTTTCAGTAATTCGGTTCCCTACAGAGCTTTAAGGACCTCTCATAAAAAATGTAACAAAAGAATTTGATGGAAATATGAAGTAGTACAAAAGATTAGAATACTTTCTTTGGAAAATTTATTTTTGAGCCGATTTTTATTTATGAAAAAAGGGCTTACTCTGCTTGCTGCTGTTAAGTCCATCTATTTTTAATAACAATATATCAAGAATTGTTTAATCTAATGGTGAAGACCGTTCCTACATTAACCATACTTTTGATTTGTATTGTTCCACCATGCAGTTCAATTATTTGCTTAGTAATGGCTAACCCTAATCCGCTACCACCGTATTTCGTGGAACGCGATTTGTCTACTCGATAAAAACGGTCCCATATATAGGGAAGATCCTTAGCTGGAATTCCTTCGCCATCGTCTTCAATTTCAATTATTATTTCTTTGTTTCTCTTATCTAGTCTAACTTGTATTTTCCCATTTAGGTTTGTGTGTCTTATACTATTATTCAAAAGATTAAGTAAGACTCGTTCAAACTGATCTGGATCAATGTTAGCAAGAAGAGTTGGGTAGGCGTACGAAAAGAGTATGTCTATTTTCTTATCATCAGTAGCTAATGTTACTTTCTTTTTAACTTCTTGAATGAAATCTACAAGATCGATTTCCTGAATATTCAACGGGATTTTCCCTTCCTCTAACTTCATTAATTGAAACAGGTCCTTTACTAAACTTTCCATTCGTACAGCTTCTTGGTGAATAATTGTTGCCTGCTCATGAACAAGGTCTGCTTCAACCTTCTGATCTTTTAACAATGCAGCATAGCCTTTAATATATGTTAGTGGTGTTCGGATGTCATGGGAGACGTTGGTTAGAAATTGTTGTCTTGTATCTTTATATTCTTTAAGTTGTCTTGCCATAGTAGAAATATGTCTTAATAAATCAGCTATTTCATCATTTCCTCTACTAGAAAGTTGGACATCAAAGTTCCCTTTTGCTATTTGCTTTGTCAAATCCCGTGCGTTCTTAAGTGGAAGCGTAATCTTTTTTGACAAGAAAATTGTTAACATACCTGAAAATAAAAGTGTAATCAATCCCATTGACATTGTAATACCTAAAAGAGTTAATCTAGCTTTTTCAAAGCTACCAGTATCTTGGTCAATAAATAGATACCCTCCCAACTCTCCGTTGATTTCAAACGGTTCGTATGACCAGATATGGGGAATATGTTCGTTCATGGTGTTAACAAATTCTGTTTTTTCATTCGAGCGTTCAGAAAGGCTAACAATCCAACTTTGATATCGATCAATCATTTCCTTTGAAACTTGTTGAGTACTATTTTGAACATTGAAATTCTCATCAAACACAATAAATGAATTATCTTGATTTCTTTTTTCCATAATCATCACATGTTCTAGCGTTTCTGGCACCGTATGCAGTTCTACTACTTCGCGGTGTGCGTCAAGTCTATGCTCAATTTCCACCTGCAGTTGATTTTTGTAAAATGATTTCGAAAGGGTGTAAAAAGAGAAACCCATCATGACTATAATCAATACCACGGACAAAAGTACAAGCAAGCTCACTTTAGTCGACAATTTCATATACTCAATCCCTCACATTGAGGAACTTTATAACCAATCCCCCATACTGTCTCCACAACAGTGTTGTCAAGCCCGGCTTTTGTTAATTTGTCACGGATGTTTTTAATATGGGTATCAATATTTCGGAAATCACGATCATCTGCCTCATCCCATACAAGGTAAAAGAGTTGTTCCCTTGTATAAACACGTCCAGGGTTGGATAGAAGGGTACTAAAAAGCTGATACTCTTTTTTCGTCAGTGGAATCCCTTTCTGATTGTAGGAAACCATTTGCTGCGACTGATCTATAATAATTCCAAACACCTCCTTCCTTTTTTCTACCAGTTGTAAAGGTTCTACACGTCGAAGTACAGAATTAACTCTGGCCACTAGTTCTTTCGGTTCAAACGGCTTCGTAATATAATCAGATGCCCCAAGGTTTAACCCCTCTACCACCTGATCTGTTTCACCAATAGCTGAAATAATAATAGTAGGGACTAATAATTCTTTCTCCGTTAATTCCTTCAATACTTGAAAGCCATTCATTTCTGGCATCATGATATCAAGTAACATTAAATCAAACTGTTGCTCTTTTATTAATTCAAGTGCTTCTTTTCCAGAACCCGCTGTCGTTAACTCAAATTCGCTAGAACCAATACATACACAGAGCAATGATTGCATTTGTTTTTCATCATCAACGATAAGTATTTTTTTCATTGATCTCACCTCATATTTAATCTATTTCTTAAACATACTGCCTTTCGACATAGATTTTTAATATTAACAATCCAATGTCATATTAACTTAAAAGTATGTAAAAACAATGAACTTCTTATCAGAAAAGATTCATTTTATTCTATAACCACTTTGTTATGAACTATTTTCTTGCCCCTTTTACTATTATAAATAAAAAGTTCCGCTTAAATTAATAGAGTTTTGTAGAATTTGATTCTTCTAATATTAACTAATCGTCATATCTATTAACGAGTGAAAGGAGAGGTCGCTATTGAAATCTAGCAAAACTCATAGTACTGCAACCATTCAAAATATGGTAACTATGTTGATTTTAAGTATGATATTCATTTTTATAATTATTGGAGCATTAACGACCTTTCAAACATCTCTAACAAGTGACGCAATTAAACGAACAACTTATGACATCTCCGTTGAATCACTCTATTATTTTATGAGCATGGAGAATCAATATTTTTCGGAGGTTTTGCCAGTTGAAAGTCAAAATCCCTCAATGGGCAAATTTGCATTTGAATTTATAACTAATATAAACTTTGATGATCCTAGAACTTTTTTAGGAAGAGAACTTCCTGGGTTTTCCTTTTATGATGGAACGATTGTTGTCGCTGGAGAAGGGTCTAATTTTACAAACATGCCTACTTCTGAATCAGCGCCCCCTATGGATGTCATTCTTGCTGAAAGAGAGGCTGCTTCTGAGAGTTTGGCAAATATGAACGAAGAAACTTCTGATGAACGTAATGATATGAGCGCCGAATCGCAATCAACAGAGAATAAAGTAGTTCATATTATCCATTCACATAGTCGGGAATCATTCCTTCCTGAATTAAAGAACGCATCTGAACCGGACGATGCTTGGCATGTAGATGTAAATGTCACTTTAGTAGGCGAGAGATTAGGAAAAGAATTAGAAAAGAGAGGTATCGGAACGGAGGTCGACAAAACTGATATAAGTGGTATGTTAAGCGAACGTGGATGGAGCTATCCTCAGTCCTATGAAGCGTCAAGAGATCTTATAAAAACAGCCATGGAAAACAATCAAGACTTGGAATTTTTCTTTGAAATCCATCGTGACGCATTACGCAGAGATATAACAACCGTTACAATTAACGGGATAGAATATGCACGAACATATTTTGTTATTGGGAAAAATAACCCTAACTATGAGAAGAATCAAAAACTAGCTGAGGACTTGCATTATTTACTTGAAAAACATTATCCAGGGTTAAGTAGAGGGGTTCTTGTAAAGGATGGAACTGGGATTAACGGTAGATATAATCAGGACCTTTCGGAAAACTCCATACTTATTGAAATGGGCGGTGTAGATAATACATTAGAGGAAAGTTACCGGACAACTGAGGCCTTAGCAGAAATTATTAGTGATTATTACTGGAACTCCGCCGAGAAAGTTAATAATTAATTTTACTTAGCATTTCTAGTAATTACTATAGTTCTACTTTGATTTTTGACAAACGTAACCTAATGAAAAAAATTGAAATGACTTGACTTTTACATGTTATTGAAGGAACCCATAATTTTGGGACCTTCAATAACAATAATTGTATACCCTTCAAAAAGTACGCAAAAAACAAAAAGTAGAAGATAATTTACTTTAGTATAGTTTACATCGTCTTAAATAAAAATGATTAATTTTATGAGCCCCTGTCTCACCTCACGTACTTATCCCTTACCTCGTTAAAATTATTTATATCGACTTTCTCCCGATGTGTGAACATATAACGAAATAGCAACCTTTGTACATATTTAATCTTTTACGCTAATAAACTAACAGTATGAACATGAAGGGAGAGAATTAATTGCTACAACCAGTCGTACTCGGTATTGTATTTATCCTTTTATTAACTTGGTTAATATGTCTTTCCTATCTATTTAAAAAGAAATTAAGCAATATGATAGGAATGGTTGTTTCAATGACTCTTGGAATAATTATCGGATTAAGTATAGGTACGCTCTCGGCAGTTTTATTTCCTGACTTATTTTTCGAAATAACTGTTCTAAGTATGTTAATTGGTGGGTTCGTTGGTGTAATAGCTGGATTCCCATATTCCTTGCTCGCGATTATAGATGGACTCATTTCAGGAGTAATGGGAGGAATGATGGGAACAATGTTAGGTGTTATGATTTCCCCAGAACATTATAATCAACTTCTAAACATTATGAGTCTTTGGACTGTTGGGATTTTCTTTCTACTATATTTACTATTAGTATATGAATTGAATAAAGAGCCGAACAATCAATCTTTGTTTTCACACCCTCTTCCATTTTTTGCTCTTGTTTGTTTGTTTATTTTTAGTTTTCACAATTTCACTTTTGAATTTAATAACAGCCCAGCCCATCATGCCAATCATGGAAATAATCAAGAAATAGTAGTAGGCGCGAATGAATATCAATTTGGTCCAGATCAAATTCAAGTGTTACCCGGTGAGGAGGTATCACTAACATTAGTTAATAACGGAATAGAGGAACATGATTTTGAGATTAAAGGGTTGGATTTTCACCTCCAAGCAATGCCTGGTACTTCTGAAAATATGTCAGTTGTTTTTCCGAAACCTGGTACGTATGAAGCCGTTTGTACCATACCTGGACATGAAGCAGCTGGAATGACAGCTACTATATTCGTTACGGAATTATAAGACAAAGTTTCCCTACTTACTTTTCGCTCAGACTAAGTAGGGGAACTTTGTTATTTTAAAAAGGAAACGAACTTATTCTGTTGAAAGAGGTCCATCCCAAACAGCCATGCCACCTCCGAAGTTAGCTACTTTATCAAATCCTTTTTCCACAAGAAAATCGGCACTTTCAACTCCCATTCTACCTGTATGACAAATAAGAATAATTCGTTTTTCTTGATTTAATTCATTATAGCGGTCTTGAAACTCTTCATAGGGGAAATTAATGGCTCCAGATATATGCCCCTCCTTATAGAGCTCCTCTTCTCGTAAATCTACTATTTCTACATATTCGTTACCAACTTCCATCAGTACTTCCTCTTGGTCAATATCATCCCATTTTTGACTTATAGGCTCCTCTTCTACGGTAGCTGTTTGGAATGGATTAATAACAATTGCAATTGAAATGATTATTACAACGATAAAACTTAAAGATAAAAGATATTTCCTCATCATTTCTCGCTCCTTTTTCTAGTTCTATATTTTTTCTTGCTTATTTAAAAGATTAGAGAAAAGGATATGTATTAAAACTGTTAACATGTAAGCCCCTTAAGGCAGGACAAGCATTGTTAGAAAGCGTTTAACATACAACAAAAATAGCCGAACATGTTGAATAAAGTTATTCAACATGTTCAATGAAAAAACTTAAAACTGTTTACTATGCTCCATAGTAGTATCAAATTCATAGACCTTTTCAATAAAGACTTGGTGCCAAAGCATGAAAGTCAGTACTGTCCATAATGGACGACTATAATCCCCTTTGCTCTTAAACATTGAACTTTCATGCAAATTGATTTTACGATGTTGTTCAAGCAACTGAAGAATCTCTTCTTTCTTAAATATATAGTCAGTCTGACTATCCATAATCAAATTCTTTGCCCAATCGTACAATTCATTTTGTAACCAATGTCTAATTGGAACAGGAAACCCTAGCTTAGCTCGATTGACAATATGCTCTGGTACAATGTGCTTCATAGCACTTCTAAGAGCAATTTTCGTTTGTGATTTATCTACCTTTAAAGTGGGATGAAGGTTAGCAGCCACTTTAAAGACTTCTTTATCTAAAAATGGAACACGGAGTTCTAATGAATGCGCCATTGTCATTCGATCAGCCTTCACTAAAATATCACCTCGTAACCATGTCTGAAGATCGATATATTGCATCTTCGTAATATCATCAAGGTGTTGAATCTGTTCATAAAATGGCGTAGTAATCTTTTCATAGTTATAATCTGATTGATACTGGCTCAATAACTTAAATTTATCGGCTTCCGAAAACATTTTCGCATTCCCAATGTAACGTTTTTCAATTGGTGTAAGCCCACGCTCTATATAGTTTCTTCCCTTTACTTTTTGTGGAACTCTGTTAAGAATAAAGTCATCATTCTTTTACCACTATCAGGAAGAGTTGATAAAGGACGAAGTGACAAAGGCTCCTTATATATTCGGTAGCCTCCAAACAGTTCATCTGCACCCTCGCCAGATAAAACAACTTTTACATGTTTGGCAGCTTCCCTTGCTAAAAAGTAAAGTGGAATAGCGGCTGGGTCAGCAACGGGATCATCTAAATGCCAAATGATTTTAGGAAGTTCCTCAATAAATTCGGTAACTGAAACTTGATAATAAGAATTTTCAACCTCCAAAGCTTCCACTGTTTGCTTTACAGGGTTTAGTTCATGATAACCTTCTTGCTCAAACCCAACAGTAAATGTCTTAATGTTAGGATTAATTTTTTTTGCTAATGTTACTATACAAGTGGAATCAATTCCTCCAGATAAAAAAGCTCCTAATGGAACATCACTTATCATATGACAATTTACAGACTCCTCTAACGTTTGTGCGATCTGTTTAGAACTTGCATCCAGATCACCTTGACTTGGTTTAAAGGTTGGCTCCCAATATTTTGTTTGGATTAAATTCTCTCCTTTCCTTTTGATGAAATAATGGCCAGGCTCGATTTTAAACGTATCAGTTGTCATCGTTAATGGCTCAGGCACATATTGAAAAGTTAAATAATGATGTAATGCTTCCTTATTTAAAGATCTTTTGTTTTCAAGTGCTACTAAACTTTTTTTCTCGGACGCGAAATATAGTTCATGCTCACTTTCACCATTCGTATAATACAATGGTTTGATACCAAAGGGGTCTCGTGCTCCGTACATCGTTTGCTCCTGCTTGTCCCAAATCAAAATAGCAAACATTCCTCTTAAGTCAGAAAAAGCTTCTTCTTTTTTATGACTAAAAAGAGCAAGAATCGTTTCTGAATCTGATGAAGTTTGAAACGTATAACCTATATTTTTCAATGTTTTACGCAGTTCCTGATAGTTATAAATTTCACCATTAAATACCATCCAGTACCGCTCATTTTCAAATGAGATAGGTTGTTTTCCATTTTCCACATCAATGATACTTAGTCTTTTAAATCCAAAAACGATATGATCATCATTAAAGAAACCTGTGTCATCTGGTCCACGATGATGAATCAACTTAAGCATATTATTTATTTGATTTTTTTCTATATTTCCGATTTCATTTTGTTCATTTATATATCCAACAAAACCGCACATTTGACAACACCTCATATTTCTTCTTGTTTTAGATTAGATAATTACATTACCCTCAATGTATGTTTTTTTCATGAAGAACTCATGTAAAACAAAGGGAAATGAATTTTAATGTTCAACATCACAGTGCCAGTCCCATTTTGAACCGCCATTTTTAAAGACATACCATCATAAAAACATGACCTCTACTTTATGGTCATGTTTAGGAGTACACATCGAATTTAATCAAACAGGTATATCATTCTTGTATTGTCCAGTTCTCCTTGCAACCAACACATGAAATACGAGAACACTCGTAATACTTAGACTTACAGTAAACATATAAATATTAGTTAAATAGGGATGAAGTCCTGAATATAACCACGGAAAAATCCCCAGTGAATAATCCAATATATCGTTTGTTAAAGTCCACAGTGCTACAATTAACAAATGTTTTAATTTGAATCGACTAATTGAGGCACATACCATATTTATACGAAGATCGTTCCCAACAAATTGGTCATAAAATAATAACCAATTTGTGTTATAGAGTATTGCATTTAATTGTGTAGAAACTATGAAGAAGATTTTATAAAAATATTTTTAAAAAAGATAATACCTTTAATCTCTTATGACGACAAAATGAATGGCTCCTAACCTTCGTAAGGAGCCATTCATTTATATACCTTTACTTTTTTAGCCTCTTTTACGGTAAACCAAAACCCTATTAAAGAGCTTAGCCAGACTAATGTAATAGTCATGATGAAAGGTACTTGTAACCAATTAGGCGCATCAGGATTGTGTATAAAAATAAAATAAGCCGTATGCAAAATTACCAAATGATACAAGACATGTACAGTTTGTTGGACGTATTTCCAAGATTTGAATCCCAATATTTTTTTACTTCTTGTATTTGATGTTAACATTAAGATAAGAACATATACCAACGCTACAATTCCCAATAAGTTACCTAAAGCAAATCCAGGATGTAAAACCCACTCACCTGCAAATGGACTAAAAACGAAAAAGAACTGGAATAATTCCCATTGAACCCAGCCATCAAGGATAATCAATACATGAACAATTGCAGTAACACCTGTCCATATCCCAAGTTCTCTTCTCCAAACCAGCCATTTCCTTACTGACTTGAATACTTTAGAAAGGGATCCTAGAAGTAAAATCACACTTAAGAATAGTAACGATACATCTGCAAATGCTCTGTTCCATGCATGCATTGGATCCCAGAGACCTCTGCTTTGAAAAAATAGATAAGCTAGTATAAGCGATAACCCCCCTACAACTATTTGTCTATAAGTACTATTTTTCATCGCACTCCTCCTTAATCTTCTGTTGGAGTATATCCTGCATGTTTGTAGAATGTATGAAGAATGATAGAAGAAAAAAATGTTAACGAGCAATTTAAAATACTAGTTAGTCAGACTAACTAGTATTTTTACACCATACATAGCTATTTAACTCCCGCCTCTTGTAACATCCATTCAATGTGGCCACCATAGCCTGATGTTGGATCATTTACAAAAACATGCGTAACCGCACCAATCAACTTGCCCTCTTGAATAATTGGGCTACCGCTCATCCCTTGTACAATTCCTCCTGTTGTTTCTAGTAATTTATGGTCGGTTACTTTAATAATTAATCCTTTTGTTGTTGGAGACTTTCTTGGATTTGATTTGAGAATCTCAATATCAAATTCTTGTACTTTATCTCCCTCTATAACCGTAAGTATTTTAGCGGGACCTTCTTTAATTTGATCAGCAGAAGCTACAGGAATAGGTTGATCAAAAAAAGTATCTTTATTGAATACTTCTCCAAAAAGACCAAAAGGACTATTTAATGTAACTGAACCTAAAAGCTCCTGATTAGGTAAGAACTTTGCTATCTTCTCACCAGGTTCACCGTTAACCCCTTTCTGAATTGATGTAACAGGGGACAACATTATTTGACCATCATGAACAACGGTTGCCTGTTTGGTTCCAGCTTCTGATATAACGTGACCAAGTGCCCCGTATTTATTCGTATCAGGGTGAAAGAATGTTAGAGTACCTATACCTGCCGTGAAATCACGTATATATAGCCCTGATTGATATTTGTCGTCTTCTTTATTTCTTAATGGTGTTAATTCTTTCAAAAAAATTGATTATCTCTCCTAATTTCTATTTTTAGTATTTCTTTTTTCTCACCAGCTTCTTGAACAATTTCTTCCACTTGATCCGCCCTACTTATAGGATTCCCATTAATTTTCGTTATCAAGTCTCCTACTTCTATTCCTGCCTTAACTGCAGGTGATTCTTCTCCAACTGAAGACTTAACAGAATGATAGCCTACGACAAGCACGCCTTCTGTATTTAGCTTGACACCAATGGATTGACCTCCGGGCACAATTTTCAGTTCTGGTAATGTACGAACCTGAACTTGTTTAATTGGAAAATTACCTATTTCAATTGTCAAAGTTGTATCATTGGCTTCTTTGCTTGTTGCAGTGATTGAGGTTGTACCTGTTCTATTATTTGTAGAAGTAATGTTTGTAACAAGTTTTTCATTTTCAGTTTTTGTAGAGTAGTTACCTATACGTGTAGAAGAGATTTCCCAGCTTATTTGTTGCCCTTCATAAACAGTAATCTCATTTGGAATACTTATGACATCTTGAATAGGCGTAGAATAGCCCAAGAAAAATATGCTTAGTAAGAGAATACAACCAATTAATTTTCTGATCCCCTCGCCCATCACAACTTCAGCCTCCTTGGTACAATACATGTGTTAACTTAATCTCCTAAATTTGAAAGCTACATTTTAAAAAATGATGACATTTAACACTCAAGCCCATGACAACTAACTTCTTGGACAACCTTATTTTTTAATTCATTCTTGGGAATTCACAAAATTTTTATGCTTTTATTAATCATTTATCTTAATTTAATTTCTTCTTCCCTTTATTATTTTTTTGTTGCTTCACTACCTCATCAAGATATCCTTGATTAGCTAAACCTGCTCTTCTTCGATAAATCCAAGTTATTACTGCCCCAATAATCAATATAATAGAAGCTACTTGTGCCGTTCGCAAAGTATCACCCATCATCAGGTTATCTAATCTCATTCCTTCTATGACAAAGCGACCCATAGAATACCAAATGAGATAGCTATAAAAAATTTCACCTTGTTTCAGGTTTAACCTGCGCAGATAAAGTAAAATTGCAACACCAATTATATTCCAGATTGATTCATATAAAAATGTTGGATGATAGTAGGTTCCATTAATATACATTTGATTGATAATAAAATTAGGTAACATAAGATTTTCGAGAAACTCTCTTGTTACAGGTCCACCATACACTTCCTGATTCATGAAGTTACCCCAACGACCAATGGCCTGAGCCAGTAAGATACTAGGTGCAGCAATATCCAACAATTTAAATATTGGTATATTTTGTTTTTTGGCATAAACAATAGCTGTCGCTACACCGCCAATTAATCCACCATGTATAGCTAAGCCACCCTCCCATATATACAACATTCTTATAGGGTCGTCTACGTAATGTTCAAATCGGAAGGCCACATAATACAAGCGGGCACAAATAATGGAGATAGGTAATGCCCATAGAAGTAAATCTGCAAATGTATCTTTCGGTAGCCCTCGTTTAATCGTTTCCCGTGTAGCCATTATATAACCAATGGCTACACCGATCCCAATAAGTGCCCCATACCAATAGATTTTTAAAGGACCGATTTCAATAAAAATTCTGCTTAACGGTTGTATTGTTTCTTCCATTTCCCTTTCACCTCTTAGCTGTTTAATTGTTTTGCAAAGTTAATATAAAATCTTAACTATAGTTATTAATATATAAGGAAAGTTTGAATTAATTATGAAAATTAAATATAATTCCTGTTAGATCTTTTATAATTTAACTAGTTTCAAAGGTACGTTGATAGTTTCGATGATTGATACAGGTACGTTCAAAGGGAAATTCATCCTCCCTACCACAAACAGGATACGTAATAAATTCAGCCTTTCTAATTTTTAAAGTATATAAGAGGATCTCCAATCCAAATTCCTAATAAGTAGAACTTCGATTTTATCTCAATGTCTCTTTCTCACAGACAAAGACAAAAGCAGGAGGAATATTTAAAGGAACTACTTTAAGACTCGTTTTATCAAAAGCCGCATTAAGATAAAGAAGCAAAAAAGGTGTATATTGAAAAGCAATAAATTTCCCGCCTGGTTTGAGAACATAGTCTATCTGATCAAGTAAATTGATTAGTTCTTCTTTTTTGAAATTTAGTAAAGGAAGACCAGAAAAAATATAATCAATTGAATTTTCTTGTTTATTTAGGATCCCCTTCAAGTTAAAGGCATCATCAAAAATAGTAATTTCAGAAGCAAATCTGTTTAACGATTGTTTTAAGGAGTTATTGTTTTCAAATACTATTAATGGGTGATCTAGTTTTGATTCTTTGAGTATTGTTTCAGTAAGAACTCCTGTCCCAGCTCCTAATTCAACAACCTTCGAATTTTTTTGTAATTTTACTTGGTTAACCATACTCTGAACGAGGTAAGAAGAGCTAGGGATAATACTTCCAATAGCCTTTGGGGAGTGCATAAAACTTTTCAAGAAAACTCTTTTCTCATTTGGCATAATAAAAACCCCTTATTTTCGTTAATAAGAGGATTATTTCATATGAATTTGTTCAAAGTATGAAGTTTAGTAGTTTTAATAAAAAGTTATGTTATTCTGAAAAATTAATTTTTAACTTACCTGACAATTACGAGCTGCACGAGCCCTTTATATCCGACTCTTAAAATATCTGCAGCTATGCTTCTTACAAAAAAACGCAACAACTTAATATAATACAAACCAAAAAAGGGATAAATGACTTATTATCTCATTTACCCCTTTCTGTTTTCATTTTATTGACTTCACTCTTAATTGAGTTATATTTTTAATTCTTTCTTTTTCCTTCCTCTGCCAATACTTCCCACGATTTCCCAAAGTCCTTTGTCTCATAAATACTTTGTTTCATTGATCCGAGTACTATCTTTTGATCATCTGTTGGATGGTTACTAATATACATAATGTAATCATCGTCTACCTTAAAATTCAAATATGCCCATGTTTCTCCAAAGTCTTCACTTAAATACAAGCCTTCCTTTTCTCCGAAGAGATAGGCTACTAAATCTTCTGAATCAGAATCAAGAGTTTGGAAAGAACTTGCGCTAAGATTCTTTTCTTTTAAAGCCCACGTTTGACCACCGTCTGATGATTCATACATTCCTGTCTCAGTTCCAGCTAGCAAATAATCAGGAAATTGCGGATGAGACGTTAATGAAAGAATGGAAGCTACAGGTCCTGGTAATCCTGTTGTATCCACCATCTCCCAATCATAACCTCCATTGTTTGACCGATATAGGTTTGAGTTGTATACATCAATTCCATACATGATTTCTTGGTTTTCTTCATTTACGTGTAAAAGATGAAAATCTACTTCCTCATAAAGTGCAATTGGTTCCCATGTTTCCCCAGAATCATGACTAATAATGACCCCTAATGGATCAACATAGTCAGATCGAGCACCAGGATGTCCACTTGAGATCATCAAGTCCTCATCTATAATTGTATAACCCATGAAATCATGCTGATGTTCTGGCTCACCAACTAGTTCCCAACTTTCTTCATTTAAATTAATTAAGCCCATATGTGTAGCTAAAAAAATACTCTCGTCATGTTGTGAGTATTCTAATCCATGAATATGCATAAACGAGTCGATCTGATTTGTGTCATTTGAGCATGCTGATATAACAAATAAAGATAGAGTAATTATACTAGCCATTAATCCTTTTTTCATTGAAATAATCCCCTTTAAATGTATTATCTTTTGTTGAAAATTTGCTCACTTTATCGTTAAAACCTTCTACGATAGAGCGACAACTCTTATTTTAACATGTTCTTTCTCTTTACAAATTCTTCTTTGAGATTTTACCGGCTGCGAAACGTTCCTCCAAAATGGCATAGGGAGACTTCGCTTAACTTTCCAATCGAAACAAATGCCTTAGTATTAAATAAATGATAATAAGCAGAGCAAGTGCAACTAATCCCACTTTTAAGATATACGACATCATTTCAGCTGAATCTTCATACGTATGATCCCCTTTTTTAAAAGCCCATAAAACCATTAAAAATATTATTTACTAAATAAGAGGTAATTCTAGTCATCCAATCAAAATACAAAAATACACCAAATACGATCATTAAAATTCCCCCAAATTTCATAATCAGATTCGTATATTTATTAATCCAGTTCATTCTCCCAATAAAGAATGTCATCATAAAGAACGGTATTGCAAACCCAATACTATAAGCACTCATATAAAGCATCCCGGAACCCGGGTTGGTCATACTTAAAGTAATGACGGAAGCTAAGATTGGGCCAATACAAGGAGTCCATCCAGCAGCAAATGCAATGCCAATTACATAGGTGCCAATATACCCGCTAGGTTTATTGGAAAATTGGAATTGATGATTTTTCATTAGAAGCGACGGCCGGATTACTCCAAGAGTTACCAGTCCAAACAAAATAATAAAAATGGCCCCTAGTTGCCGAATAAGATTATTGTATTTCAAGAATAGGTCTCCTATTAATGTTGTGGACATTCCAAGCACAACAAAAATAGTAGAAAATCCTAAAATAAAGATGAACGTGTGTAACATTGCTCGTGGAGGTAAAAAACGACCTTTTTTCTTCATCTCATCCACCGTCATCCCGGTTATATAGGATAGAAAGGCTGGATATAATGGGAGATTGCAGGGGGAAATAAAAGATAATACCCCCGCTCCAAAAGCCAATAATATTGTTAAATCTGTCATAAATATCTCCCTTTTAAGCGTATGAATGTAATCCTGCAATGACTAAATTGATAAATAGCAAGTTAAACATAATGATCCCAAAACCAATCACTAAAAGCCATGCAGATTTCTCACCATGCCAACCCCTTGATAGTCTTAAATGTAAATAGGCAGCATAAAAAAGAAACGTTATAAGAGCCCAAACTTCTTTTGGATCCCATCCCCAAAATCGTGTCCAAGCGATTTGAGCCCAAATCATGGCAAATATTAATCCACCTAAAGTAAAGACTGGAAACCCAATAATAATCGATCTGTAACTAACTTCATCAAATAGTTGGGGACTAACGTTTTTCAAGATAGGTTGTATCGCAGCTGCAATCCGTCTTCTCAGAATCAAACGTAATAAAAGATAAAGAATGCTACCTGATAGAATTGACCAGAAGAACGTATTCAATTTTCTTGGGGACTCTACTCCGTTCATCCAGCTAGGTGTTTCCAGTAATGGTCCGAACCGGTTTTGATCAGCTGTGATTAATTCTCCTTCATAAGGACCTACAATTGCCGGTAATTCATATTCAAGCTGTGCCTCCATTTCCCATTCATTTATCCAATTAAAAGTGACAGAGTAATTATTTAATGAAAACACTCCAACTGTAATTGCAATGGCTACGGCACATATAACCGAATAAATAACAGCCTCGAGCCAAAATGTTTGTTTTGAGCGCTTACTTTGGTCAACGACACGTATGAGGTAGATTAAACCTGCAATAAATCCAACCCCTAAAATCCCTTGACCAATAGCCGTGGTTATCACATGAATATGAAGCCAGTAAGTTTGTAAGGCAGGTATTAAAGGCGTAACTTCGCTTGGGAATACTGATGCATAGGCAATGATCACAATTCCAACAGGCATTGAGAAAATACCTAATACCGGCTTCTTATAAATAAGATAAAGAATTAGAAACGCAAAAATAATGGTTAATCCTAAGAACGTGGTATATTCAAACATATTACTAACTGGGGCATGTCCAGGCGCAATCCACCTAGTGACAAAATACCCTAGTTGTGCTAAAAATCCTGCACACGCCAGACCAAAACTGATCCATCCCCACCTATTCGTTTTATTAACTGATTTACTATTTTCATAATAGATCGTAATAGAGAAAGCAATTGTCGCGAAAATATAGATAAAAAACGCCGCGAGCAATAGATTACTACTTAGTTCGACCATGTTGTAACACTCCCAAACTACTTATTTGTCTTCTGTCCTATCGACCGGCTGTTCGAGCTCTGCCTCTATTGCCACTTCAGTCATTTCACGTTTAAAAGCATACCAATTCTTATTCGTATGGCCTGCCATCATTACTTTCCCATTCTCTACTTGTATCCAAATTCTCCGGTGAGTCCAATAGCTTCCCTGGACTAAACCGATCATAAAAATGAATCCACCTATAACTAAAATGGGCAAAGTATAGTCTTTTCGAACAATCAGCGCAGATACATGTTTTGTCTCTAGATCAGATAACCTAATTGAATAAACATTCTCATCTGTAGGGTCGAAATTACGTCCAATGGTTAAAAAACTCACTTCTTTTTTTTCTTGATTTGGACTATTTACTTCAAAGATAAAGGCAGGATTATCAGGAATCCTTGATTTGGTACTTGGAATTCCATCATTATTTAAATAATAGTCTGGTAGATAATCTTGTAATTTAACGTAGTAGTCGTTAGGAAGATCATATTGTTGTTCAGGATAAAATAGATCAACTGTAAACTCTCCAATCATTTCTCCTGTTTCATCATGTTCAACTGTAAACATCATCTTATTTAACTCGTGAAGTTTATAATCAACTTGGTATAGACCAAATCCATCAAATTTAAAAGGATCATTTACTCTGATTTGATACGAATCCACCTCTTGAAGATCGCGTTGTAAACCTACTGGGCCGTCATCGTTTCGTTGGTACAATGTCACATTTGTTTGATAAGTTTTAACAACCACTCCCCCCGCTCGATCAATCGCAGTTTGGAAGAGCTCGTCATTTTCATCGTATAATTCAACAATAAACTGATGATTTTCCAGATAATATTCTCCATTTGTCCCTGGGATTACCTCAGTATCCCCTTCTCGAACCCAAAGGTGGTGATCAACAAACATTCCCGGAAAAAAGCGTAGCATTCCACCAATTAAGAAAATAATGAGACCAATATGGTTTACATAAGGCCCCCATCTAGCAAATCGTCCTTTTTCAGCTAAAATAGAAGTTCCATCTGTTCTAACGTTGTATTTTTTTTCCTTTAAACTATTCAACCATTTCTCAGTATTTTCCGTTTTATCTAGTTGTGTTTCACTCACTAGACGCTGTTTCTTCATAAAATTGATGTGCTTATGGACACGTTGGTGTTTTAAGGAACGATATAACGGAAAAAAACGATCCACACTAGCAATGATAAGTGAAACGGTCAAAGCAGCCATTAATAATAAATACCACCAAGATTGATACAGGTTATGAAAGCCTAATTCATAATACACTTGTCCAAGGAACCCATATTGATCTTGATAGTACTCTGCCGGGTTAACGGCTGGTGGTATATACATTTCCTGTGGAAGAATGGTACCCAATGATGACGCTAGCAACAAAATGACAATAATCCAAATCCCTACTTTTACTGAGGAGAAAAAATTCCATATTTGATCAACTATCGTTTTATTGTAGGTTTGCGAACGTCTTGCCGCTCCTTCATAACGCATATTTAAAACTTGCTGATTTTCACTCGCGACAAATGGTTTGCCGCATCCTCCACATAAGTCTGTTCCTTGAGGATTTTGCTGTCCACAAGAACAGCTAAGGTTATTCATTTCAATCACTCCTGCGGTTTAATACTTTCCATATACTGTGCGATCGCTTGCTCTGACATGCCTCCTGTAATGATGTTAATGATTTCTCCTTCCGCATTGATTAGAAATGTAGTAGGAAGTGGAATAACACCATAACGGTCTAATACTTGTTGTCCTTTATCCATTGGAATTGGGAACGTTAAGTTTAGTCTTTCGACGAAGCGCTGAACGGTTAATTCGGGTTCACCTACATTAACAGCAAGGATTTCAACTCCCTGATCTTTATATATCGCATATTGATTTTCCATATAAGGCATCTCACGCTCACATGGTGGACAATATGTACCCCAGAAATTCAAAAAAACACCTTGCCCCCGGTAATCTTCAAGCTCCACCTCATTGCCATTAAGATCTGTAAGAACAAAATTTGGTGCTTCATCGCCTAGCCGAACAGCTGCATCCGCATCTGAAAAAAAATTAGAATAGAATGTATACCCTATCGCGATTGCCATGATGAGCAAGGTCACTGTTCGGATAAATAATCGTCTAGTTTTCATAGAACTCCTCCTTTAAACCTACAATATTTAAGAGTATAAAGAGAAATTGTGAAGGAATCATGGAGAAATGCTAAATTGGAAAATCTGTCACATCCTATTCATATATTCACTATGGCATAAAAAATGAGCCCCTTAATATTAAGAGGACCCATTATATTACTATTTATTATGCTTTGCCTTTTTTGGTGTAGATTTTAAAGATAATATAAACGCAACTTACTAGGAAAACTGGAATAAGAGTATATAAACAAATAGTAATAAAGGTAAGACTGAGATGACGATGTGCTTCAGGTAGAATCCAAGTTGCTGAAATCGTTAAACATATAATTCCTAATAAAATAAAAACAAAAATAACTAGCCATTCTGCTTTCTTCAATTGGCTTCATCTCACTTTAATCCGAATTTTGGGTAGAATAATAGTGAATTCAGTGCCTTCACCAACAGTGCTTTCCACCTCAATTGTCCCATTGTGTAACTCTATTAGTTGCTTCACAATGGACAATCCAAGACCAGTACCACCGAAAGCCCTAGACCGAGACTTTTCTACTCGATAAAAACGTTCGAATATATACGGTAGCTCTTCTTCTTCCATGCCAATTCCCGTGTCCCTTACCTTAATCTTAATATTTTCATCATTACTAACAGTAGAAATTGTAATGAATCCTTCTTTCGTATATTTTATTGCGTTTTCGACTAAATTTATAAGAACTTGCTCCAATCTTAAAGGATCACCAAGCACTATACTGTCATCCTTATCAGATAGTTCACCTAGGTATTCTATTTTAAGGTTTTGTTCTAGAGCTTTGTATGCCGTTTTCTTTACAACAAGTTTTATAATTTTATTTAAGTTCACTTTTTTATGTTCAAGATTAAAACGGCCTTCGTCCATCTGTGCTAAGTCAAATAAATCATTGACTAAATAAGTTAATCGCGTTGCTTCATGATCAATAATTTCAAGGTATTGGTTTCTTTCTTCTTCTGTTTTCCAACGCCCTTCGCGCAAAACTTTTGAGTATCCTTTTAAATATGTCATAGGTGTGCGTAACTCATGTGATATATTGGCGAAAAACTCGCGTCTTTGATCATTTATACGTTGTAAGCTAAATGCTAAATCATTAATAGCTCGTGCCAGTGTCCCTAACTCATCACCTGATTTCTGAACGATACGTGTATTATAGTTCCCTTTAGAAATTTGTCTTGCCGCTTTTTCCATCCTGACTAATGGCTGAGATAATTTTTTGGAAATAAAATAAGTAAGTCCAATTCCCAGAAATAAAGCACCAATTGCTGAGAGTTTTAGGAAGTTTTGCACGTTTTTTATGGACAGTATGATACTCTCGAGTGAAGAAAAAACAATAACATGTCCCTTGGCATTATTTACATGTATATGTGAAGCTGTCGCAATGTACGTTTTCCCATCAGAATCTTCAAACGAATTAGTCATATAGTGGTGTGAATTTGCAGAATGAATAAGGTCAAGAAGATACTCTGTGTCATGATGACTCATTACAAAATTTGATTGAGCCCAAACCTCTCCCTCATCACTAAGTGCCAGCATTTTTTGATTCGAGATTTTCGCAGCCACTTCCACAACCTCTAGTCGGTTTTCAACAGTACTATCATTAATTAAGCTAGCATATTGAGAAGACAGCATATGTGTTTCTTCTTGAGCTTGACTAACATAAAATCCATAAAAAATTTGATTCATGACAAAACCTAACGGCAATATTATCGTAATTAATAACAGAAGAATCGTAAGGCCTAATTTAATATCAATTCGATTCATAAGTTATCCCATCTCTTTTTATACAAATTTGTATCCAACACCCCATACAGTTATTATTCGATTATTTTTTAGTCCAGCAGCATAAAGTTTTGATCGTATATTTTTGATATGAGAGTCTACAGTTCTTTGTGCTCCTACATAATCCTCTCCCCAGATTAAATAAAGCAAGTCGTCTCTCGTATATACTCGTTGTGGATTTAAAGCGATCTTATATAAAAGCTCGAACTCTTTTGCTGTTAATTCAACCAATTCATTGTTCACATAGACACTTCTATTTTCATAATAAATGGATAATCCATCTTCAAATGCTAACTTCACCTCGTCTTTCTTTGCCTCAATTGTGGTTACTCTTCTTAGCAATGCTTTTACACGAGCTATTAACTCTTCTGGCTCAAATGGTTTTGTAAGGTAATCATCTGCTCCTAAATTTAACCCATCTACTCGATCTTCTAATGCCTTTCTAGCTGAGAGCATTAGTATCGGAATTGTTGAATACTCTCTTACGATTTTACATACTTCAAAACCATCAAGATCTGGCATCATAATATCTAGTATAATCAGATCATAATTATCTGGGTTATTCCGAATCTTTGTAATAGCTTCCTTACCCGTCGAAGCCTCAAATAGAACAAATCCCTCATCCTTCAAATATATCGATAAAAGAGTTCGCATTTGAAACTCATCATCAACAATTAAAATAGTTTTGTTTTCAATCATATGATTAACCCCTTAGTATTTAATTTGAAACGAAATGGTAAAAATTATGAAAAGCATGTTATCATATTAATGTTAAAATTCTATTGTAAAAGGAAGTTCCCATATCGTTTCTGACAAATTTGCTCTTGAAACCATTAATACAATAGTCTCAGGTAGTGGTTGAGCGAACTCATATTCACCTTTCATCGTATTTAGATTTTGTTCAGTTTTAGACACCAATGGATAAATCCTCTCTCCTTCAAGCTCTATCGTTACCCCTATTCCTTTTGTTGGATGTACATCATTTAAATTTAACCTTAAATAGTTATCCTTTATATCTATATTTGTTAGTATAATTCCGTCACTCATAACATTATTTCTATTCCCATCTATTTCAAAGGTCACTAATTTTTTATTTAAAGTTGGCTTAACGTATAACGAAAAAGATAGGAATCCTGCTAATTTTTGGTTTTCACTTTCACTTAAATAGAACTCGCGTATCATCACTTTCTCATCATTAACGAACTCTGTTTTTTGCTCCTCATTAATTTTGTAAAATTCATGACCATTAGCTAAAATGATCTGACTTGGAAAAGCAACAGCATAATCATTTTTGTTAATTCCGCCCTCCGTAATACTTTCCAGCGTTACTGTTAAGAAAAAACCATTCTCTACTTCCTCGATTTCATCTATTACCACTTTTATATAACTGTTTTCGTAAATATATTGAACGTCTTTGATATCTGGTTGTTGACATCCAGCCAAAGTAATAAAAATGAATATCAGTACTGATATTATTCTCACATTACTCCTCCTATAGCCCACACATTTATAAAGGGGTAACCAGTCCATTTATATTAAGTTACACTAACTACCATTATTTATAGAGAGAAAATATTACTAGTTGCACTATTAATAGAATTCTACTTCCCTGATTGAAAACTGCTTGCATTTGATATAACAATAGGAGATAAATGTGGAGAAAATATGAAGATAATAAACTAAGATCTTACCTTTTCAAAAAACACTGTAGGCGTTGATGCTCATTCATTTGAACCTACAGCTAGACAAATGACTGAAATAATGGAAGGTGAGTCTCTGAAGCTTACTCATCTTTTTGTCAAACAAATTTTCACGATAAGGTTATTGAAATGATACAGAAATTGGTGCCGACATTATTCTTACACAACCGTGCAGTAGCTCCTTCTGAGATATTACGATCAATGAGAATTATATAAGTTTAATGAAACGAAACAGTCAAAATACGCAAAAAATACTGAGTCATTAAAACAAAACAAACATGACTCATATATAGGAGTCATGTTTGTTTATATTTTCTATGAAATTACTCAGGTTTATTCGGGATGTTAGGATCTATTGAAAAGCTTGGTTCAAAACCTTTATAACGGACTTCCGCCATCATTCCTGCATTGGCATGATGAAATTCATGGCAATGGAACATCCAAATCCCTGGATTCTTTGCTTCAAATACAATTTCATATGTTTCCCCTGGTCTGACATTCAATGTATCTTTTAAGATCGGTGATCCAGAGATAGGTACTCCGTCCTTAGAAATAACATTGAAAAATTCTCCATGTAAATGCATTGGGTGGTCAACATCTGTGTCATTTACAATTGTAAATTTCACAACGTCTCCTTCTTCAACCTCATAACTCTCATGGTCTGGAAACAATTTATTGTTAATTGTAAACGTCTCGCCACCATCATTTGTTCCGAGAATCATATCAAACTCTTTTGTAATATCAGGTAGATTTACATCAACTGCTTCTCCGTAGGCAGTAAAGTCAAAAAATGAAGAAATGGTTTCGGTCGTTTGAAGATCATTGCTTTCATAACCACTATAAATAATAGGTAGTAAAGACTGTAAATTATCTCGGTTCTCTTCAGCGAAAACCTGTACTCCCCATGCCCCTGGATTGTCCAGCTCTATTACAACATCATAGCGTTCAGCAGGCGCTATACGAAATGCTGTATCATTTAACCATTCAGGTTCATTTACAGACTGGCCATCATAATTTGTGATTTTAAAAGAGTGCCCTGGAATCGAAACAACTTGAGTAAAGAGCCCTGCATTCAGAAAACGAAGTTTCATTTTATTTCCTTCTTCAACTTGAATTGACTCTATTTGCGGGGTTGCTTTTCCATTAATAATCATAGTATCATACATTTCATTCATCATTTCAGCATGACTTAACCCATTACTATCACTACTCATATCGCCATGATCCATTTCCTCTTCTTCCATATTGCCATGGTCCATATCGTCGTGATCCATATCTCCATGATTCATGCTTCCATGGTCCATATTACCGTGATCCATACCGCTGTGATCCATGTCTCCCATTCCCATAGAGGACCATTCATCAATTACGACCACTTCATCCAGATCATAAGATTCCCCGTCTTTAGGCTCAACAATAAAGACACCGTAAAGACCTTTGCCAACTTGTCTAGCACCATCTTGATGGGAATGATACCAATATGTCCCCGGCACATCAGCCTGATACTCATAAGTAAATGTTTCTCCAGGCATGATTGCATTTTGTGTTACACCAGGAACACCATCCATTTCATTTGGAACCGGAAATCCGTGTAAATGGAGAGCAGTGGGTTCATCTAGTGAATTGGTCACATTTACTACTACACTATCGCCTTCTAGAACTCTAATTTCTTGACCAGGTAAACTACCATTATATGTCCATGCATCATCCATGATCTCATCATTGAACATCCAGTGAGTTTCTGTCACATTTAGATCAAAAACTTTCTTTCCATCTTCTGAAATCACATCCTGTGTTTGTTCTTCCTGCTGAGGCTCACCATGTCCCATCGCGGAATGGTCAACTGCATCATTTGAACAGCCGGCTATAACTAATGACAATGCCAGCGCTATACCAGCTAAACCGTATGATTTTTTCAATGTTAATTTCCCCTTTTCCAAAAAAAATGTTTGATTAGCTTTCAAATATAATTCTAAAAAAAAAGTATATAGAATTTATGAAGAAATGAACTTACATATCATTTTCATAAAAACGTCACACTTTTTCTCTGGAAATAATAAGCAAGAAGCTACATTACACTTACAAATTTTCCTTTTTTAGAAGGATACAATCATCATTTTTTAATAGATAAATGTGAAATACATCACCTCTACATAGGCCCAAACCTCTTGTTAATTCTGTAGGAATACGAATAGAGCCTCTATCACTAACTATCATTTTATTATCAAGAGAATGATCCGAGTATTTTTTAATAATAAGATCTTTTGAGCCACCTTCTAATCCTATTGCAACCTCTTCTCCAGGTAAGATATTTAATTTCCTTCTAATTGAACTAGGAATGGTAATTTGTTGCTTTTCCTTAATACTACACACTAATTTACTATCAACTAATTCTTTAACTCTTTCTTTAATATCGCTAATTTTTACCATATATTAACACCTCATTTCGATGACTATTAATAGAATAGGCTTGAAATTTAAAGAAAGTGTGAAGAAGTCGCAATAATTTTAAAGGGATATTTTGTGAAATTTAGCTATTTACGTAACCCAAAAGATATAAACTACTGAACATTAATCATACGAAAACACACCATCCCTTATTTGTAGGGATGGTGCGTTTTCTTTAAAGAATAAATCAATTACTGACTTAAACCCTCAAGAATCATATTAATATTTGATTTCATCATTTTTAGATAGGTATCTCCATCTGTTCCTTCTTTTCCTAAAGAATCTGTATATACGGTACCTACAATAGGTACACCAGTTTCCTTTGATACAGTTTCCATGGTACGACGATCGACACTTGTTTCAACAAACAGAGAAGTAATCCCTTTATCTCGGACAAGATCAATTACATCACGCATTTGTTGAGGGGAGCCTTGATTTTCAGAATTGATCTCCCAAATATATCCTGTTTCTATGCCATAGGCCTTACCAAAATATTTAAATGCCCCTTCACTTGTAATTAAAAATCGTTTATTTACATCGATAGTTGCAATCCTCTCAATCGCTTTTTCATGCAGCTCGGTTAACTCTAGTATATATTGATCAGCATTTTCTACATAAATACTCTCATTCTCGGGGTCTTCTTTAATTAATGCATCACGTATATTTTCAGTATACTTAATTCCATTACGCAAATCGAGCCAAGCATGTGGATCAGTTTCATCTTCTAACCCTTGGGATTCTAAAAGAATAGGCTCTACTCCTTTACTCACTTGATAAACGGGTGCTTCCTCATCTCCTTTTCCGGCAACTTCAATTAACTTCTTGAACCATCCGTTTCCTTCTTCTAAGTTTAACCCATTATAAAAGACAACATCTGCATCAGTTGTTTTCTTAACATCCTCTGGAAGAGGATCGTATTCGTGTGGGTCCGCACCAATTGGTGTTAAATTATAAATTTCTACTGCATCTCCTCCGACATTCTTTGTAATATCATAAATGATGGAATAAGTCGTGACGACCTTCAATTTATCATTCCCACCCTCTTCTTGGCCAGTCGGTTTACTTCCACATGCCCCAAGTAAAAACAGTGTAAGAATAGTAGTAATAAATAATAAATTTCTCATATTTCCTCTCCCTTTTACGATAATTATTTTAGCTATCTGATTGTATTATCAGTGCTCTCTTTTTTCGAGCACGTATAGAACGCCATAACACCCCTTGCTTTGGTGATAAGAAAAATGCTAGGGCAAACAATGTGCTTGCTACAACGACAATAGTTGGTCCAGAAGCTAAATTATACGAAAAGCTAAAATAAAGACCAACTATTGACGCAACAACGCCAAAACCTGCTGCTAGGAAAACCATAAGCCCCAAGCGATTCGTCAAAAGGTACGCAGTTGCTGCAGGTGTTATTAACATCGCTACAACTAATACAATGCCGACTGTTTGCAATGAAGCAACTGTAGACATTGTTAACAGGGCCATTAACAAATAATGTATGATTTTATTAGGTAAGCCATAAGCTGCTGACATCGTAGGATCAAAGGTAGTAACAAGTAACTCTTTAAAAAATAGATAGACAGATAGCAACACTACGACTGTAACAATTAAGGTCATCCACATTTCAGAAGTGGGCACAGCCAAAACATTTCCAAATAAGATATGGTATAAATCGGTGCTACTTTGTAAGAGGGTAATGACGATTATACCCACTGCAAAAGCAGCAGTAAACATGATTCCTATCGATGTATCATCTTTAATCCGACTATTTTGACTAATAAAGCCAATGGCAATCGCTGTAAGTAAACCCGTCACTACAGCACCATAAAAAATATTGATTCCTAGCATATAAGAAATCGCAACCCCTGGAAGGACTGCATGTGAAATGGCATCCCCCATTAAGGACATCCCTCTTAAAATGATAAAACAACCGATAACTCCACAAACAATCCCTACTAGAACTGATGTAAGTAATGCTCTTTGTAAAAACTCATATTGTAAAATAGACTCATAGAAAGCAATTATACTCATGATATTGTCATCCCCATTTCCTCTAAAAAGGATAATTGTCCATGGTAAGCTTTCGAAATTATCTCTGGTCGACATACCTCGTGTACCAATCCATATTTGATTAGTTCTTTATTTAGTAACAACAACTCATCAAAATACGCACCTGCTTTACTTAAATCATGATGGACAATGAAAACGGTTTTTCCTTCATCTCGCTGTTCACGCAAAATGTTAATAATGGTTTCCTCACTTGTCACATCGATCCCGACAAATGGTTCATCAAGAAAAAACAATTCCGGATTTTGAGCTAACGCCCTAGCAACGAATACTCGTTGCTGTTGCCCACCCGATAACTCTCCAATTTGACGCTGACTATACTCGTTCATCCCGACTTTTTTTAAACATTCATAGGCCCATTCTCTTTCTCTTTTCTTTGGTCGTTTAAACAAGCCAAGCTTCGGATATGTTCCGATCAAAACTGTATCAATCACTGTAATAGGGAAGTCCCAGTCAATAGTACTACGTTGAGGGACATAGGCAATTTTCTCCCGCATTTCCTGAATCGATTTACCTGCGATGTTTATTTCACCCTTATCTTTTGGGATCAAATTCAACAGTGATTTTAATAAAGTTGACTTTCCCGCCCCATTTGGACCGATAATTCCAACAATTTGCCCCTTTTTTGTGGAGAATGATATATTTTTCACCGCTTCATTCCCGTGATAGGAAACATGTAAATTTCGAACTAAAACTAAGTCGTCCAATAGCTTCAACTCCTTTAGATATTTAATAATTTAATCATAAACTTTCCTCAGGGCAACTTTTTAGTTAAAAAGAAAATGTACGTTTGGAATACCTATATCATGATATGTATTTGCATTAACGAAATAAACTTGTACAAATGAATTAATTTTTCACTAGGGCAACTTTAGTTACCATTATATTCACTTTACATATAGTTTACAAGCTTATTTTCTTGAATGATTATTCATTTGAGAATAAAACCATAAAAACACCCCCGAAAGTTAGATTTTCTACTCTAACTTTCGGGGGTCGGAACCATCGCTTATATACGATTTAACTCTATTTCATTTTTTTATCAAATGGAATCATATCTCCTAATGCCTTTTAGTGAATGTCTTCGTATGTACTCTCATCATTTGACATCATCAACTAGTAGATAGTATTTTCCCTTACGAGAGTATATAAAGTTTTTCTCTAGTTTAAGTTTTTTTAATTTATCAACGGAAAAGGATAGAAGGAATTAAGTCAATATTCAGGGCACGAGTTTATCGTGCCTTTGATTGTTCTTCTCAAAATCGCTAGTTGTTTTCTCGCAATCAGAGCATTGGTTCATTTAACGCCATCCTCCCTCGACAACTCAATAGATATTGTTATTCTTTTAATATACATCTATTTTATCACCGAGAAATTCTGTTACGAAAGGGTTTTTCTTAGACAAATAACGTCATTTCCTCCCAAAGAAAGATCGTCTTACATGAAAAAAGGTGAGAGCGAAAGGAGTTTTGTATAGGGTTCATTCAACCTTAATTAGTCCTCTGCTTCTTCTTTAGAAAAATCTGGATACATACTCAACATGTATGGAGTAACTATGGCAGGTATATTCTACGAGACTTTGTTGACAGGCTGAAACAACCAGTTAAAACTGGTTGTTGTTTAAATTTCATAAGAAAAGACCTTCTAGAATTTCGGAACAATTAGATTATAAGTGTTAAGTTTTTCAAACTCCAACCCCACAGAGATTTAAGTAATGAAATTAACCAAAAGCTATTTAAATTGCTCCAATTCCTGTTCTATCTCATAGGTTACTTTTCATCCCCATCTGAACACCAAGAATAACAACCGCTAAACTTAGCTTGGATCGCAGAAATGCATTCACAACGGTCCTTAATAATCCTATTCCTAGATCTATCCTATTTTTTAACTCTTTTTAATATTAAGGTTCGTCCAAAAAGGATTGTTGTATATATAAAATGTTGAAAAGAAGTTGATAGGAGCGGAGATCAACTTCTTTATCATGAATATATTTCAAAAAGAGGGGCACCCTAACCGGAGATAGCTTTTATCTCCGGTTTGTCTTTACCCCACGTAAGTTAACTGTTTATTGTCACGATATACTTGATTAATAGTCCCTCCCCCGAGACATTCTTCCCCTTGATAGAAAACAACTGCTTGACCAGGTGCTATAGCACGAATCGGCTTATGGAAAATTACTTGAACTTTAGAATCATCCAATCTTTTTACTGTTACTTTATAGTAGATAAATTTTCCTTCTTGATTGAATTGGATTTATACAAGAACGGGTTGTTCTACTTCTCCTAATGTTAAAAGCCGCTTTTTGATTTCTTCTACATTCACATATTTCTGTGAAACACCTGTTTCCATTGCTGCAAATGCAACAGCAGAGGCAACATGAGCTGCTACCCGGCGATCAAATGGGTCTGGAATCACATAATCCACATGAAGACTTTCTTCTGAAATCAATTCAGCAATGGCATAAACCGCAGCTAGTTTCATTTCTTCGTTGATTTCTCTAGCGTGAATATCTAAAGCACCTCGGAAAATACCAGGGAATGCCAATACGTTATTGACCTGATTTGGAAAATCAGAACGGCCTGTCCCCACTACAAGTGCTCCCGCTTCCTTTGCCTCTTCCGGCATAATTTCAGGTACAGGGTTGGCCATGGCAAAAATAATTGGATTCGGATTCATGGACCGAACCATCTCTTTCGTAACAGCACCTGCAGCTGATACTCCTACAAACACATCCGCTCCTGCAAGAGCATCTGCTAAGACTCCTTGCTTTTGTCCTTTATTAGTGATACTAGCCATTTCTTCTTTAAATGGATTCATTCCGACCGGGCGTCCTTCATAAATGATTCCTTTTGTATCACATAAAATGACATCTTTTACGCCCATATGCAGAAGCAGCTTAACAATCGCTACCCCGGCAGCACCCGATCCGTTTGCTACAACACGGATGTCTTCAATCCTTTTGTTAGCTAATTTTAAAGCGTTGATTAAACCCGCAGCTGTTACAATCGCTGTACCGTGCTGATCATCATGGAAAATTGGAATGTTACAAATCTTTTTTAGTCGTTCTTCAATTTCAAAGCACTGAGGTGCTGCAATATCTTCTAAATTCACGCCTCCGAACGTTGGCTCTAATAATTTAACAACTTCAACAATCTTGTCTGTGTCAGTTGTATCGAGACAAATCGGGAATGCATCCACATCCGCAAATGATTTAAACAATAACGCTTTTCCCTCCATCACTGGCATGGCAGCTTTTGGACCAATCTTTCCAAGACCAAGCACAGCTGTTCCGTTTGAAACAACGGCAACAAGATTTCCCTTCATCGTATAGTCATATACTTTACTTTCATCATTATGAATGTCTATGCAAGGCTCTGCTACACCTGGTGAATAAGCAAGACTTAAATCTTTTGCATTGCGAACGTCAACTTTTGAATGAACACCAAGTTTCCCCCGATTTTCCTTGTGCATTTTTAATGTTTCTTCACGTAAATTAGACATATCCAGTCTCTCCTTTTAATTAACAACATATATTTTTACACGGTATAAACAAACAAGTTAATGGAATAACCGCCATCCAGCCGTTTCCCGAATACAACCATCACAAGTAAGCTTCCAATCAATCGGCTAAATAACCCCTATATTTAAACGCTTACAATCGTATACTAAAAAGGTGACAAACCAATGGAGGGAAAGGCTCATGATTACCCTATACCGGTGATACAACAGAATTGCTTTCTCTTACTATTTCTTTTGTCAGAACCTCTTGTGCAATCGCTTCCAATTAACTTATACATAGTTTAATAAATTCGAATAATTTAAGACAGTTTATGAAACTTATAAAAACTTTCGTAACTAAAAAAAGCAGATACATCTAATAGATAGTAAATCAATCACTTCTCGTTTAATTACTTCCATTGCTTCATTAATAGATTTTTGCAATATCCACCAACTGAAATCCTTCAATTTCGTTTAAATATCGTTTATTGAACTAGTTATTGATTTTGGGCGGGCGGTGCTAAGGACTGTAAAGAAAGGAAGGGCAATCCACGTAAGAAAGACCTTTAAGCCTGATAATTTAACGAGACTGAAGTTAATATTTTCTACTGTATAAGTTCCAAGAGTTTGAATTAGGAGTACTACTCCCCACTCTACTTAAAAATTTCTTTATGCTCTTCTTTTATAGTATTTAGTGTGTCATTAATGGAGTGGTGATCAACATCTAGCCGATAACTACAAACTCTCTGTAACAGATCTGCTTTACCGTATCCATGAAAAATGTATATGAGTTCTTCCGTTCCCTGATTTCTTTCTTCAATTCTGTTCTCCTTAATTAAAGCCTCAATGTTTTCGAATTTTTCATAGACTACATAATAATTCAATTTTGTTTCATCGACAAAATACTGTTTTGACTCAATTAAATTATGAATTTCCATTCATAATCCACCTCTCTGTATTTAGGAGTATCATACAATAAAAATTTACCATAGAGAGTAACTTGAATATAGATTACATAAATAAATTGAATATTTTTTATTTATAATCATTTTGTTCATTTTTTTCACATAATTACATCACCTGGTGAAGCTTCCTGTATCACCGAAGAAGTATTACAATACAAGGAAAACTCTTATTTTGTTAATTAATTACTAAGGCATGAATTAGAAAAAGCCAAATCATATTCATAAAAACATTTCTAAAAACAGGTAATACCTTATGTATTACCTGTTTTTAGAAATCAACACTTTAGCTCTGCATTTGAATACACTTTAAAATTGTTTCTTTATCGTTACGTGTGTTATAACGGTACTCTTCTCGGTAATTTTCCGGTCCTTTTCCCGTAATGATCATTCCATCGCCTTTTTTTAATAGAGATAGTACATACATGATCGCTTCCGTTCGATCGTCCATAACAACGATATTTTGGTATGGCTTGCTTAGTTCCCTTAACTCAGCCAACATCTGTTCTTTTTTCGTTCCATTCAAATCATCCAATGTTAGAAATACATAGTCACTAACGTTTTGACTGATTTCAACCATCGTTTCTCTTTTGGAACAATCTCTTTTCCCCTTAAAACCAAAAATATGATATAGATATTGTTCTGTGCATTCTTTTGCTGTTTTTAAAGAGTACTGAAGACCATCAGGGGTATGCGCATAATCAACGAACGCCTTTGCACCATTTGGTATCGCAACTGCTTCAAATCTTCCTGGGACACCTTCAAACGTTTCCAATGCCTCTATTACTTCTTTAGGAGAAAGACCTATCTCTCTTGCGCATATATAACTCCCTATCGCATTATAAACATTGTGTTCACCTTGGATTTTCATTTTGATGAGATGATCTTTTCCATTGTCATCAATCACTAAATTTACATCAGGAACAGTCTGATACGATTTTAAATAAATCGATTCAACACCTTTCGATTGTCCAAACGAAATGGAAGGGATTAATTCTTCTGCTAACTCTTCGTGTAATCTCTCTCCCCATGAACCATATGTCCCAACTATTCCTCTACCATCATCCTTTAGACACTGAAATATTTTTTTCTTAGTTTGATAATAATTCTCAAAGTTTTTGTGATAATCTAAATGTTCGTGACTCAAATTCGTAAAAAGGGCATAGTCGAACATTGGACCGTGTACCCGATATTGGTCTATACCGTGAGATGAAACTTCCATAACAACATATTCATCATCGCTTTCGTGAAGCATTTGTTGTAACAAAATGGCATCTGGCGTAGTTAAACTGGATTCTCTCATGTCTCCATTTATCACATATTCAACCGTTCCTAACCTAGCAGCTGTTTTTCCATTATGTTTCAATATATGGTGCAATAAATAAGAGGTTGTAGTCTTTCCATTTGTCCCTGTAATGCCGATCATTTTATGCTTGTTTTGAGGCATCTCGTAGAAATAATTGGCCAACATTGATAATGCCTCTCTTGAATCAGATACTCGGATATACGGAACCGACAACTTCTCCTGAAGATTCTTCTCCCCAATAATAGCAACAGTTCCATTTTCAATGGCAGACTGAATGAATTTATGACCGTCTGATTCATACCCAGAAACCGCAACAAATAGATTCCCTTCTTTTATCTTTCTTGAATCGAATTGGATACCTGTAATGTCAATATCTTCGTCACCTTGTATTCCAAAGGGTTCTAGCAAATTATTTAATGTTTTATTCATAAATTTTTACCCTCGGTTAATAGTTGTATTAAAATTGCAAGCTTTATTAATGTGTACAAATATCCATTAATTTACTCAAAAACATCAATTTCTTGACATACAACATATTTCGGTATATGAAATTTAAAGAACTAGCTAGACAGGATTCAATGAACCTTAAATTTAGACTTAAAGAAGAGGACTCACCTGAGCCCTCTTCCTTTTCGCATAATTGGTTTTTATCTAACTTTTAATCTTTAAATAATTGGACAAACATTTTTCCGTAAGGACCACCTTCGATAATACCAATCCCTACTTCACCATATTCTGTATTAAGGATATTAGCTCTATGGCCGTCAGAATTCATTAATGCTTGATGTGCAGCTTCGACCGTTTGGTTCCCTGCTAAGTTTTCCCCAGCTGTACGATAGCTCACATCAAATTGAGCTAACATATCAAAAGGCGAACCGTATGTTGGCGATTGATGGGAGAAATATTGATGATCAATCATATCTTGTGCTTTCACTCTAGCAACTTCAGTTAGCTGTTCGTCGACTTGTAAAGGAGTTAATCCACGATCAATTCTTTCTTGATTAACTAAATCAACCATATGCTGTTCATCCTGTGTTAATTCTTTCTGCTCATCTTCAGTTGAAGGATTAGTTACTTTACTTTCCGTAGTGGCTTCAGGTTGTACTTCTGCAATTGAATTATCGTGTTCAACCTTGTTTTGCCCCTTTTCTAATTGGTTAAACTGGCTTACGTATGATTGATAGATTTCTTTATACCAGTTTTGCAACGCTTCTTGATTAAATTCATTTACATGAATCGTTTTAACTTGTACTTGCTCACTTGCATCAACCTGTCCACTAAAATTAGTAGCAATTAAGGTTGTAGCAAGAACAGCTGTGACCATTAATTTTTTCATCTTTTGCCTCCTAAGGAATGTTTTGTTGGTGGCGCTTCTCTTAAAATGTAACATGTACAGTCTGCGATCTCATTGGTAAAAAATAGATTAATAGGAAATACAATAACCGTGATTTATTTGACCTATCTGCAACAAAAACCTTGGTATAACAGCAATTACTTCATTATGGACGGTCAAAACCTACAAAATTACAATTTCCAAATTTCATTAGTAATCGCTAATTCTATAGATTTCTACACAGTTGGTTACAAACCTGTAAAAAAGCGTCATCCTTCTTACTCTGCCATGATGCCTGTGCTTGCCAAATAATAAGAAGACTGTCTCAAAAGCCGGTAACAGAGGCAGGGATGTCCCAAAAGCAAACCTTTTGGGACATCCCCTTCAATATTTATACTAAGAGTGCCTATTTCATAAGTAACGCTGAAGCATGCACATTCCCTTCAGATCGGCATATGTTAATGAATAAATTTGATAAACCTTTGAAAGGAATGTATAAAATGTATAATGTGCCTAAAAACACCCCATATCCTTATTATCCGAATATTAATAGGACTAAAAATCATGCAGGGTATATGATCAGGAACCAACATGAAAACAAACAACAAATGGAAAACATACTGTCGGGAATTAATCGAGAGGCTACAGCTATTGAATTCTATAGACGATTAGCTAATGTAGCACCTGATCAAAGACATAAAAAAGATATTCTGCAAACATTAGAATCGAAAAAAGCCCATTTGAGCCTCTTTTCTCAACTTTATATGAATCTAACCGGCAGACAGCCTCAGTACCAAATTGACAAAATTCCTTTTCAAAGCTTTAGAGAAGGTTTGCAAAAGGCTAACGAAATAGAAGTAGAAAGCTATCATGAATATCAGAGAAGTTGTTCACTATCCCATGATCCAAATATACAAAATGTTTTTTTATGGGCTTTACAAGGAGAACAAGAAAATGCTTCTAGGTTAAGCTCATTGATTGAGGAAGATTTGTATCGCTTAACCGATTATGGAACCGAGCCGTTCGTAATTGATATTGAAGAAGTTACAAAGCAAAACAACACGTTCCGAACTGCATTATGGACAGGGGAATATTTGCAAGTGACGCTAATGAGTATCGGCGTAGGAGAAGATATCGGTTTAGAAATTCATCCAAAATTAGATCAATTCCTTCGTATTGAAGAAGGTCAAGGGCTGGTGCAAATGGGAGATAGCAAAGATCAACTTAATTTTCAAGCAGAAGTCTTCGATGACTTTGCAATCGTAATCCCTGCTGGAACATGGCACAATTTAACCAATACGGGTAATAAACCAATTAAACTCTACTCGATCTATGCCCCACCGGAGCATCCATATGGAACTGTTCATGAAACGAAAGCCATTGCAATGGCTGCTGAAGAGGACCATCACCACTAGTCAGCAGCTAAAATGAAAGTCGTAGGATAAAGCAAGAAGGGGTGCATCAAAAAGTCAAAACAAACCTTTTGGCACCCCTATATTTTTTACCCTTTTCTAATCCAAAACTTTAACACACCGTTTTCTTCTGTATCTGTTACAAGCTCATAACCGCCAAATACACATATCCCTACATGTATATAATTATCAAATTCATAGTTTGTCAATTATATCAACTAGAGAAATACTAAAAGCCACTATGTAATACCAACACCCCTTTTTTGAATATAATGAAAAAAAGGTAATTACCGACCTTTTAGTACAATCTATTTTGGGGTGTTGTTACAGGATATGCAAAGAGAAATCTATAGCTATTAGCAACAATAATATGGGTACGATGGATATGGCGGATATATTGGATAAGGTGGATATGCCGGGTATGGATAAAAAAATCCTGGTCGTGGACTTAACAATACCCCGGCTGCTAGCCCTGTAAAAAATGGCAACGCAAATGGGACAAATCTTTGATCTCTTCTATGAAACGGATGATGGTTCATAGCGTAATTACTTCGTATCACTTTTATCTTCCTCCATCATATTTTTTTTAGACGTTACACTAAAGAATATGCCTTACCTATCAAAGGTTCTTGGGTGTTCGTTCCTAATTTCAAAAAAAACATATGATACATGCAAATTTATTTACTGGAGGTACTTAAAATCCGCCCACGAAAAATTTCCCAAATATATAATAAACCAAGTTATGGTAAATGTAGGAGATTAAATAACTGGAGATTATGAGCGGAATGCACCTGTGCCACTTATTAATCGACCGCAACACCGAGCCCTTGATCCGCTTTATACGATAAGATTTGAAAGTATCAAATGAAATAAGTAACAAGCACTTCGCCTTTAGAAGTTCTTGTTACTTATTAAATGGCTATTACAATGGCTTCATTAAGTTCAGTTAATTATCATGTAGTCATAGCAATAAAGCTTACATTATTTCATCTTCCAATTTTTCTAAACTTATTAGAAAAAAACCTTCTGCATCCGTATCAATCATTTCTTTCTTCCGTAAACGATTAATGGTACGATTTATCGTCTCTCTCGAAGTTCCAATCATATTAGCTAATTCTCTATTAGTAAAATGGGTTGTTAGTTTAAACCGGTCGCCGACCTGCTCACCATTTGATTTACATAAGCGAAGAAGTAACATCACAATTTGTTCATATGTGTCACGAAGAATTTTTTCCTCTAAGCGATTCTGGAGATCCACAATTTTTTCCCCTAACACTTTGAACATCTTCATACATAGTTCAGGATATGTAAGAAGGATCTGTTCAAACTGCCCCACCGGAATAACAATTAACTCTGAGGTCTCAAGGATCTCGGCATGTGCAGGGAAGTTTCCTTTTCGGAAAAAACCAGCGTGAGGAAACATATCCCCATCCTCAAGAATGGAGACAATTTGTTCTTTGCCTGACAGATCGGTTTTATTTATTTTCACCTTACCCGAATGAATAAAAAACACTCGATCAAGTGGTTCGCCTTGCATAAAAACAAATGACCTTGCCGGATATGTCCGCAATTGTGAAATATCGACGATCGGCTGGATCTCTTCTTCTGAAAGATCCTTAAAAAGGGATACTTCCTGTAAATGGTTTTTAATCAGCGCTGTTTTCATATCAAAACCCCTTAACTTACATATTCTTCATTTAATTGTAGTAAATCATCAAGAAGTAAACTGTGAGCTAGATCACAAGTATACCTAATAATGGTGAGTTTAATTCTAGAGCTGGTATTTTTGAAAAGACACTTTCCTTTTAGTCGTGATCTAAATCACTACAAGTACGATAATTCGTTGTTATCATTTACTTAGATTCAAATTAATTAATCAAATGGAGGAATTATAATGGACCGAACATTTACTGAAACATCAGTTGTAGGTGAAATCGTAACGAAATTTCCTAAGGCAAGTGACCTTTTCAAATCTTATCGCATTGACTTTTGTTGTGGCGGAAACCGTCCAATTATAGAGGCTATAAATGAAAGAAATCTTTCAGCAGAGGAAGTTTTAACAAACTTAAATACACTGTATCAAGAAACAATTGCTTCAAATGAATCAAGAATCGAGTGGGAACGCGCATCATATAGTGAACTAATCGATTATATTATTAATAAGCATCACCGCTTTATTAATGAAGAGTTTAGTCAATTAAGTCCTTACGTCACAAAAGTATTACGAGTTCATGGGTCTGGACAACCTCATTTAGCTCAAATCCATCGTTTATTCCACGAATTACGAGTTGAATTAGAGCAACATTTAATTAAAGAAGAAACGGAAGATTTTCCTCTTATTTTAGAAGTTGAACAAAACAGAACGAAAGAAAACGTTGAGAAATTACAAAAGGTCGTTGAAGAACTAGAAAATGAACATAGCCACGCCGGGAACATTTTAAAAGAACTCCGTGAGGTTACAAACGACTTTACTCCTCCAGAAGGAGCGTGCGGCACGTATCGTTTAGTCTATCAACGTCTTGAAGACATTGAAGCTGATATGTTCCAACACATTCACTTAGAAAATAATGTATTGTTCCCTCGAGCAGTAGCACAGGTGTAGTTCTCTTAGAGTATATGATGCATGTAACCGGTTAAAGGGGTTTGTTAAAAGATCTGTTTTTGACAAACTCCCACGGCATTGCCTTCTCTGTTTCTGCTTATGAGACAACCATTTGTTTCAACAAAGAAACAAAGACATGAACGCTTTTGCTCATGTCTTTGTTTTTTCTTGTTTCTGCTTTCTCAGTGATTTTGGAATATATACGCAATTCGGTTCACATTCCATATAATCTCCAGTTGACGCATACGCTCTTTAGCGCGATATATTAGGAGTAAATGTTAATTAAGTCACAGTTGTTTGAAGAGTCTATTGTTACTATTAACAGTATTAAGGTCAAACTTAATAAATAGTTGAAATGGGGTGTATCTTTGAACTTTCCACAATTAAAAATAGGCCATATGGTGCCAGAGGTTCCAATCATTCAAGGTGGTATGGGTGTAGGGATTTCTTTAAGTCGGCTCGCATCTGCAGTTGCGAACGCCGGAGGAATCGGGATCATATCAGGGACGGGTATTACTGTAGATGAGATGAGATCACATATTAGGAAGGCTAAGGAAAACATAAACAATTCAGGATATATTGGGGTAAACGTTCTCTTCTCCATGAATGACTTTGCTGAAAAGATGAAAGCAGCCATTGAGGAAAGAGTGGATTTCATTATATCAGGTGCCGGAATTTCAAGAGATATGTATGCATGGGGCAAAGAAGCCGGCATCCCCGTCATCTCGATTGTATCTTCAGCGAAACTTGCTAAGCTATCAGAACGACTTGGTGCTTCCGCAGTTGTTGTAGAGGGCCATGAAGCCGGTGGACACCTTGGTACTGATAGGCCGTTGTTTGATATATTACCGGAAGTGGTAAAAGCGGTTAAAATTCCGGTCATTGCTGCTGGAGGAATTTTAACTGGAGAAGATCTCGCACGCGCATTAAGTCTGGGAGCTTCTGGAGTACAAATGGGAACGAGGTTTGTGGCTAGTGAAGAGTGCGACGCACCGTTATCATTTAAAGAAAAATATGTACATGCCAAACATGAAGACACTCTTTTGGTAAAAACAACTGTTGGTCTCCAGGGTCGTGCAATAAAAAACCATTTCACTGAACTTATTTCAGACGATAAAAAGATAAAAATTAAAAAGTGCATTGATTGCTTGAAAAATTGTTCTTATCGTTTTTGTACGCTAGATTCTTTGATCACTTCTAAGAATGGAGATTGCGAAAATGGCTTAGTTTTCGCAGGTTCAAGAGTACATGAAATTAAAGATATTTTACCAGTTAAAACAATCATCGATAATATCATGAGAGAATATAAAACTTGTATATGACAACTATGGATAATATTTTCTAAAGAATATGAACCCCTTAATTAACAAGGGGTTCAACAAACTTCAAAATTTATATTTAAACCCACATTCAAGCCATCAATAACCTTACGTTCATCTCCTTGTGCCACTACTACACGCTTACATATTAGTGTAAAGTATACGACTAATACTGCAAATTAAGATTATTAAATTATAAACAATCATTTTCAATTGAACCCATACATATGAATATTAAGATTGTAGTTACTTTTTAGAAATACACAAAAGGATGTGTCCGCATGAGAATTTATGTGGCTAAAAATGGTGATACCCTTATAAAAATATCTGAAACATATAAAATTGAGCTTAATAAATTACTAATGTATAATCCACACATTTCAAATCAACTGATGAACATTGCTGGCTATAAAGTATATATCCCTTCTCCACCAAGTTTAGCAACAGTTAAATCACCTATTGGTGAGTGTACATTGTCTCCTCCTTCTGACCCCCTCTCCTCTTGGATTCCACTTACATCTTTAGAACAAATGACTGATACTGATTATGACGTGCTTATCGTAGGGTCTGGTGCAGGAGGTGGAGCTGTACTTAGGAGATTAGCTGAACATTGGAGAAATAGCGGAAAAAAGGTAGGGATGATTGAAGCGGGAAACCTCTTACTCCCGACTCATGCAAGGAATATCCCAACGATGAATGATCCACGCTTCACTCAATATTTTCATACCGCTTCCAAATGGACCGGTAAATACCTACCTGATTTCCCCGGTGCAAGACAGCTTTTTGCTTTAGGGGGGAGAACGTTATTTTGGGGAATGTCTGCTCCTAGAATGGACCGTTCTGAGATTTTAAAATGGCCGATCTCCCTTAAAGAAATGAATTATTACTATGAAATTGCTGAAAAAGTTATGAGGGTAACGACTGCGTATATGGAGGGATCTTCGCTTCAAGAAAAATTGTTAAAACGCCTCCATGAAAACGGGTTCCCGGAAGCAGCAGATGTTCCTACACCGGTTGATCTTCAGGTCACGAAATATGGAGAAATACATTCCGATGTATTTTGGAGTTCTATCTCAACTCTTGCTTATGCTTTAAATCGCATGCCTTTTGATTTAGCTATTAATGCCCGTGCGGTAGAATTGCTCGTCGAACAAAACAGGGCAGCCGGTGTAAAGGTAATGTCCCCTAATAAAAAGTCATATGTTCTAAAAGCAAAAACAATTGTCTTATCTGGGAGTACATTTGAAACCCCCCGACTACTGCTTCACTCAAGAATAAAGGGAAGAGCTATTGGTCATTATTTAACGAATCACTCCTTGCTCTTGGCAACGGCCAAAGTGAACCGACAAGAATTTCCAGAAGTACTCGGTACACTTAGTATATTTATTCCACAAACAACTAAACGTCTCTACCAAATTCAAATGGGTGGCCCTGGAGGAGCCGACCAATGGTACCTTTGGTATCCGCAGTATGAAGAAAAACCCTTACTCGATGAATTATTAATTGGTATCAGTGCGTTCGGCAAAGTTGAATCACGCTTTGAAAATTATGTCACACTAGACCCACACGAACGAGATCAATATGGAGTACCTAAACTAAACGTTAACTTTTCTTATAGCCAACAAGATACAGTAATCATTGAACAAATGGCGGAGACTTTACATGAAGTTTCTTCTGCGATGAATGCTACCTTAGTTGCGAGAAACGGTCAACATCCCATTTGTCTTATGCCTCCGGGAAGTGATTATCACGAGGCAGGAACCTGTCGAATGGGGAGTAATCCATTCTCTTCAGTTACGAATCCGTATGGTCAAGTTCATGGCATAGACGGACTATATGTAGCTGATAATAGTATCTTTCCTTCAATGGGGGCAGCTAATCCTACATTAACAACTGTTGCTTTATCTATAAGAACAGCTGATTATATTGCAAGCAAACATAATTAAATTTTTAATAAATCAGATTTGGATCTTCAAACCGATTTTGAAGTTATACGCGGAGACGACTCATAACTTTAATTCTACTCGAATCTAATTTCCGTACCCCTTTTCTATAACATAACTTAATAGAAAGAGAGAACAATGCCATCTATCGAATGTTCTCTCTCCAATTTATCTTATTAATAAGAATTTGTTATTTCATATCCCTATACATGATTTAATTCAATGCTATTACATTTGTTTACTTAACCAAAAAAACATGCTTACTAATTGGGCTAATCTAGCAACTTTTTCTGAAAATCTAACCTTTGCTGCGCGTTACCCTTAATAATAATATCTACACCACTATCAATATTGCTTTCAACTTTTTCTCCCTTGATGACTTTCATTGCTGCTTCAACGCTCAAATATCCCATATCATAAGGATTTTGTGCTACTGTTCCAGGTAATTCTCCTTCTTCTACCAATTCAATCATATCATTTATACCATCTGCGCCAATGACCGGCATATGGAGATCATGTTCTTTCAAACTCTCAAAAGCACCTAATGCCATGATATCAGTTACAGCATATACACCTTTAACATCAGAATGATTGTATAAAATTGTTTCCATCACTTCTTTTATCACGTTTGTTTCGTTTGGTAAATCTATTTTTTCTACAGCTATACCGATTCCTATATCCTCAAGGCTTTTTTTAGCTCCATTTACCCTATCATTTGAAATAGAGTGGTTCATATCACCTGCAATTATAGCCACTCTATCTCCAGGCTGAAGTTGAGAAGCTAATAACATTCCGCCTACTCTTCCTAATTCGAAATTATTCGTACCTATGTACGAGATTTTATTTTCCCAAGATTCATCTGAATCAACTAGCAATACAGGGATACTTTTTTTATGAAATTCCTTCAAAATAGGGATAACGTTGGAGTTCATAGGAGCAACAATTAATGCATCTGGATTTTGTTCAAGAGTGTCATGTAACATATACTCCTGTAAAACTACTTCAGAATCAACTCTCGGTGCAATCACTTTGCCATTTACACCAAAATCTTGAAATCCTTTCTCTGCTCCAGCTTTTAAAAGTTGCCAATATTGTGTATCTAAATCTTTTATTACAACTACGATTGTAGGTTTTTCATTACCTAATGCCTTTGACAGAAAAAAAACTAAGGTGACTGCTACGACTAGAAGATATAATAGAATAGACCTATTCTTTAACATTAAAGCCTCCCTTTTGCATATAAGTACAATGTTATGTTTCATTAGTTTTGGAGCTTATATGAATATGTATTTTATATGGTATCGGTTCCACATAAGGCCAAAACAATTCCTTTCCTGTTGGTATATAGCAAAAATTCTGTGTTTTCATTCTACTTTCCTTTCTAATAGATTGTCAATACAATCTCGTATTATACTCAAGAAGCCTACGACCGATTTTCTCATTGAACAAAAGTGCTGCAGCTACATAGACATGTGTTGTAAGTATTTCCTCTTCTATATCGATGTTGTGGGGTTGTCCCAAGCAATGAGCGGGAAGGCTACAACGTTTAAAAAGCCTAGAGAGGAGAGATTTTCTCCTCTCTAAGCAAAAAGCGAACGAAGCCCATACCGTATCTTTTTTTCGGCTTTTAAGACAGCTCCTCCTTTCTACGCTTTTAAATAGAATAAGCCATCGTCGACATTAACCCTAACTCAGATTGAGTCGTATCTAATCTACTATACTGAACGATAATTGGAACAAAACTCTCCACCTCAATCGCATAAGGCACATCTACAGGAATATATTTTCCATCTTTATTTAGGGAAGATGTACGAATATGCTTGGTGCGCTTCCCTGATACGATATACTTCATTCTTTCTATAGGAGGCTGATCCTTGAAATAAGTCGTTATCGTTAGATCCGCACTTTCCTCATAGCAATTCAGTACACATATTGATTCATGACTAATTAAATTTACGTTACTAACAGATGGGATATAGCCGTCTGGAATGAACCAATGCTTTTGACCTATTGTTACGCTCATATTAAAATCACCTTTCTTATTTATCATCAACAATCAAATAATAAGCCTTAACCGGCCCATGAACCCCAACAACTAAATTCATTTCAATATCTGCACTGTTACTTGGCCCAGAAATAAAGTTAATACAAGAGGGAACTGTTCCTTTCTCTTGTTGCATTTGGTGAATATAACTAGTCGCTTGTGTCATCCGTGGCACAAGCGTGCTCTTTGGAATAATCGCAATATAAAAGGTTGGCAGTAAACTAACTGATCTGCCTTTCCCTTTATCACTTAATAAGACAACGGTGCCAGATTCAGCTAATGTCATATCCGCAAATGTAATTCCGATATCTGCTCTTTCAGCAATCTTCACATTTTCATCTGCAATACTAGGATCCCATTTATGCACATCAATTCCTTTAGCGGAAGCCTGTTCAAAATAGGTATCTAATTCATACTCCTTAAACCTTGGATCATTCCAGCTTACAATCGACTTAGCGTTCCAGTCGTCTACCACTCTTTCTAAAACCTTTTGAAGGGATTCGTTCGTCACTACTTCTACTTGTGTATGAATGTTCTTGCATTGTTCTTTTAATCTTTCAACCAATTGATCCTGACTTAACCCTTTAAACACATCATGCTGTGGCTGATGCTTCCACTTCGGTCTGGCGACAGGTACAGTTTTTCTTTCACGCCCTAGACTTTTCGCTACTTGGTCTAGAAACCGATCTTTGTTTTGAATGCTTCCAGTTGTCATGACTTGTCGCCGCCTTTCTCACGTTTTTTGTACCATTCTCTAAAGCTCTGTTTACTTGGCTCTGGAAAATCTCGAATATCCGTCCATGGCTTAATTGGCCCTGGTCCTTTCTTAATTTTCCCTTTGCTTACAAGCTGCCCCATCATCGTTGGGGCAGCTTTTGAACCAAGGCTGAAAAGCTTAGGAGAACTGGCAGCTAAAGAAAAACCTCTCATGGCCAGTTTCTCGCCAAAGCCTGCTCTTCCTTGCTCTTCCACAATGTTCCTGCGATGTTTGATGAGTAAATCATGTAGAGGTATTTTAACTGGACATGCTTCCGTACACGCACCGCATAAACTAGACGCATAAGGCAATTCCTTGTAATCATCATAGCCGCCAAGTAATGGAGAAAGCACAGCACCAATTGGCCCTGGATAAATAGAACCATAAGAATGCCCGCCCACATGACGATAAATAGGACAAACATTAATACAGGCTGCACAACGAATGCATTGCAGGACAGACTGGAATTCTGTTCCTAATATATTAGAACGGCCATTATCAACAATGACGAGATGAAATTCCTCCGGTCCATCAACATCTCCTTCTTCTTTTGGCCCTGTTAATCCAGTAATATAACTTGTGAGTTTTTGCCCAACTGCACTTCGGCAAAGCATGCTAACTAAAATATCTAATTCTTCCCAAGTAGGCACGATCCTTTCCATGCCCATAACCGTTATTTGCGTTTTAGGTAACGTTGTTGCAAGTCTAGCATTCCCTTCATTTGTCACAAGCGAGATGGCACCTGATTCTGCAACGGCAAAGTTACAGCCAGTAATTCCAATATCTGCAGATAAAAATTCGCCACGTAATTGTTCTCTAGCAAACCAGGCAAGTTCCTCTGGCTTAGAAGATTTTGAGTAGCCTTTTTTGTCTTTAAATGTCTCCCTTATTTGATCCTTATTTTTGTGTAAGGCAGGAGCAACAATATGAGACGGTGGATCATGGTCATCAATTTGAAGGATGTATTCCCCTAAGTCAGATTCTATGACTTCACAACCAGCTGCTTCTAACGCTTCATTCATACTGATCTCTTCAGTTACCATTGATTTTGATTTGATGACCTTTTTGGCTTCCTTTTGCTTGGCAATCTTTGTAATATATTCATTTGCTTCTTCCACTGTTTGCGCAAAAAAGACATGTCCTCCTCTTTTCATCACATTTTCGGAAAGTTGATCTAAATAATAGTCTAGGTTCTCTAACGTATGTTGACGTATCTCTTCAGATAATGAGCGCCACTCTTCCCAATTTCCTAACTCTTCCTGCGCATCTAGTTTTCTACCTTTTAGTCTTTCCTGTGCAGAAACCATCGCAGTTCGCATAAAATCATTGTTAATTCCCTTGTCGACTCGATCAAAAAATTTATCCTCACTGATTTTCATAGACACTAATAATCACCACCTTTTATTGTTTGCTGTTTAATACTTGAGCGATATGCATGACCTTAATAGGCTTTCCCTGACGTTCAATTCTTCCACCAATATTCATCAAACACCCACAGTCGGCTCCAATTAAAACTTCTGCTTCCGTCTCTTCGATATGCTCAATTTTCTCATTGACCATCTGCTCTGAAATCGGCATCATCTTTACTGAAAACGTTCCTCCGAAGCCACAGCATGTCTCTTTATTTGGAAGACTGGCAAACTCTAATCCTTCTACATTTTCTAATAATTTCATAGGAGCATCCTTTACCCCTAAAAGGCGTGTCATATGGCAGGATGTATGGTACGTTGCTTTCTTATTGAAAACAGCTCCAATATCATCTTTCTTTAACACATCTACAAGAAATTGCGTAAATTCAAACGTCTTTTTTGCTAATGTATTCGCTTTTTCTTTCCAAGTTGGGTCATCTTCAAACAAATGGCTGTATTCATGAATCATAGCCCCGCAAGAGCCTGAAGGAGTCACAACATAGTCAGCATGCTCAAATGTTCGAATCATATGTTTGGCAACGTCCTTTGTTTCTTTGTGATAGCCGCTGTTATATGCTGGTTGACCACAGCATGTTTGCGCTTGTGGAAAATCGACTTCACAGCCATTTTTCTCAAGAATTTCAATAACATCTTTGCCGACACCGGGGTAAAACACATCAGCTAAGCACGTTACAAATAAAGATACTTTCATTGTTTTCCCCTCATTTCAGAGATTTAGTGAGGTTATTTACAAAGGTAACAATACCATTTGTCATAAACCTTACGAGCGAATCATTCGAATTCCAAGATCTAAAAATTCTTCAATCTACTCCTGACCTTTATTCCAGTTATTATAGTATGGATTGCATGAATCGTTCCAACTCGTGAAACCAAACTTTGTATGATCTGCTAGCAAGTAAATTTCATCAGATATGTCAATCATTTTCTTTACCATAATTATCTCCGGTGTAATATTTATTTTCTTCTGAAACAAATATAACGTTTTTTGTTTATTTTTGTATATACCTTTGTTTTGTTTAACAAATAAAAAAGATGACTATAAATAGAGCGATCCTCTAGCATTCAAATTTTCTCACCTTTTGTTTTTGTTTATGTTTTTCATTAATTCCAATACCGCTATCAACCTGTGTTTTAATTTTAGATTTATTAAGGAAACCTTTTTAAAAAACAAAGAGGCCTTTACTTGTAACACAAGTAAAGACCAATAACGGGCAGTTATATTCGTTAACTAAAATGGCTACGCGTTAATTTAGGAACATACAATGATAAAAAAATGGAACGTCCAAAACTAAACAAAACAAAAGCCAACCAAATTCCATGCTGTTGATAAATAGGTACGAATAACCAGATTGCTAATAAAAATAAGATTAATGCGAGAGTAATGGAGTCTCTTACAGACTTTGCCTCTGTAGCCCCTGCAAAAATCCCCTCTAACTGCAATCCCCAAAATCCAACAAACGGGAATATGAGCAGCCAGATTAAAAGATCGTTAGCAACGATCCTTACATCAAGTATCGTTGTGAATAATGCAACGATTGGTTCACCAAATAAAAGGATAACAAAAAACAATACAAAGGCTGAACCAAATCCCCATTGTCCAGATAAAGAAAATGCACGTTTATAAAGTGAGAAGTTCTTTCCTCCTACCGCTCTTCCAACAAGAATACTTGTTGCATTGGCAAAACCACCAAATAAATAAGCCATGATGTAATGGATTTGAAGTAAAATTGCATTAGCTGCTAGTGTTATTTCACCCATACTTGCACCTTTTGCTGTAAAAACTCCAGTCATAATCAATAAACAAACAGTCCGTAAGAAAAAGTCTCTATTCACGTTCAACATCTTTATTAGAGGTTTAGACACTAGTACCATTTGTAGATTTAAGTGTGAGAACTTTCCCCTATTTGCATGAATAATTACCCACGCTCCAAACAATACAGCACTGATTTCAGATATGACTGTTGCATAAGCTACTCCGCTAACTCCCATCCCTAATCCTAAAACAAACACAATATCTAAAAGGATATTCAATAGATTCATTGTAATTTGAATAGCTACAGCTAACCGAACCTTCCCCATACCTATCAGCCAGCCAATCATCACATAGCTTAATAGAATAAAGGGCGCTCCCCATATTCTGATTGAAAAATAAGTAGCAGCAAAACTTGATACCTCTGCGCCGCCTCCAAATAATTGTAAAGCTACTTGCAATATAGGTTGCTGCAAGATGATGAAAAGCAAGCCAAAGATAACGGCCATAATCATTGGTCGCAGGAAAGATAAAAGCATCTCGTTTTGATTGTTTGCTCCTTCTGCTTGTGCCGTAAATCCACTCGTACTTACTCTCAGAAAGCCAAGTAACCAATACATCGTATTAAAAATGACGGCTCCAATCGCTACTCCACCTAGAGCAGCCGGATTAGGTATTTGTCCAACTACAGCTGTATCAACCGCACCTAATATCGGAGTCGAAATCCCAGAAATAATAAGTGGGACTGCGAGCACTAAGTATTCCCTATGGGTGAAAGGCTTCGTTTTCTCTAATTCTAATGATTGTGATGTAGCTAGCTTCATACGCTTCTCCTTTTATCTCTCTCAATCTGTCTATCGTTCCTTCTCTTATTCAATCTTTGCTGCTTGAATCAAAGCCTTCGTATAAGGATGACGTCCCTCATCATATATTTCTGACAACTCGAATTGATCGACAATGGAACCATCTTTAAGAACCATCACCTTATCACACAAAAAAGAAACCGCCCTAATATCATGAGAAATAAAAAGAATGGTCATGTTCGTTTTTTGCTGCAGCTCTTTTAATAAACGCAGAATTTGTACTTGCACTGTAACATCTAAGCTTGCTGTAGGTTCATCGCAAACAAGGAGAGATGGTTCAATACTTATGGCTCTTGCGATACTAACTCGTTGTTTTTGTCCGCCACTTAATTCTCCCGGATAACGATCCACCATTTCTTTATCTAATCCAACTATCTCTAATAGCTCTTGCGCTATTTCCTTTCTTGAGAGGCCTTCTACTTGAAGAAAAGAGGGAGTGATTTCCTTAAAGTTATCTAATGGCTCAAGTAAACTTTTCCAAATGGGCAATTTAGGATTCAACGTACTTGTCGAATCTTGAAAGACCATTTGGACACTTTTCCGAAACTGCCGTAAATCAGAACGTTTCCTCGGGGCTATTGTTTTACCATGGTAGATGATGCTGCCTTCTTTATAAGTTTCCAATCCTAATAAAATTCTTCCTAACGTACTTTTCCCACTACCACTTTCCCCTACAATTCCTATGCATTCCCCTTCATTAACACGAAAGGAAATATGATTCAATGCTTGAACCTGTTTGAAATATTGTTTAGAAAGACCTTTTACAACTAAACTCATACAGACATCACTCTTTCTGTTACTAACGTTTCTCCAGGAAGAGCGAGTAAACAAGAACACAGCTTTTTGGTATAAGGATGTTGGTGATGACAACGTATTTGTTCCGGTAGTCCTTCTTCAACGATTTCGCCTTGATTCATGACATACATTCGGTCCGTCCGCTTATAGGCTTGAGCAAGATCGTGAGTAATCATTAAGACTGCACAACCAGTTTCTTTGCGAACTTCATCAATATAATGCAATACCTTTTCACCATTCATCACATCTAGTGCCGTTGTCATTTCGTCACATATTAATAATGAAGGCTTTAGCGAAATAGCCGTTGCAATCGAAGCACGCTGCAATTGTCCGCCACTTAATTGAAATGGATAACTCAGGTAGACTCGTTTTGAATCTAAGCCCATTTCATCAAGAACTTGCAGAGCTATGTTTTGTGCCTCTTTCTTTCGAATCTTTTGATGCGTACAAATGGTTTCAACCATTTGCTTTCCTATTTTAATGAATGGAGTAAAGCTCCCACGATAATCTTGAAAGATCATACCAATTTCATTTCCTAAAAGTTGACGATGCTCTTCTGTAGAAATCTTTACTACGTCGCTATTTTTAAAAAGAATCCGACCATTTATATTCATTCCATGTGGAAGAAGACCCATGATGGCTCTAGCTGTTAAACTTTTTCCACTGCCACTTTCACCGATGAGACCGACAACCTCCCCTTTATTCACCTCAATATGGACGTTTCTTAAAAGAGTTTTTTCACCGTCTCTTATCTGAATATGCAAATCTTGAATAGATAGTAGAGACTCGCTCACAAACCATCCCTCCCTTTCCGAATATCAAAATGACTTTTCAATCCATCTCCTAATAAGTTACAACATAAAACCGTTAACATAATCGCAAGTCCTGGGTAGATCATTAAAGAAGGGACTACTTGAAAATATCCTCGTCCATCATTAAGCATCGCTCCCCATTCTGGAAGTGGTGGTTGTGCTCCAAGACCGATATAGGACAAAGCTGAAATGAGTAATATCACTTTTCCGACATCAATCGCAGCCATGACAATTATGTCTGGCATAACTTGCGGCATTAAGTGCATACGAATCGTTTTGAACGAACTTGAATAAGAAACCTTTGAAACGAGTACATACTCCTTTTCTTTTTCGGCAAGAACTAAACCACGAACTACACGAGCATAGACAATCCACTTTACTAAAGCAATGGCAATAATAATATTGGTTAGACTAGGTCCTAAAATACCAGCAATAGCAATAGCTAAAATAAAATCAGGAAAAGCTAAAATACCGTCTATGATTCTCATAAAAAACGCATCTAATTTCCCTCCAATATAACCAGAAAGAAGCCCGATCGGAACACCAATACAAATGGCTATGCCAATAGCAAACAGCCCTAACCCGATTGTCAGCTTGGCACCATATATAATTCTTGAAAACACGTCACGACCGAGTTGATCTGTACCAAGCCAGTGTTCAGAAGATGATCCTTGTAACCTATTACTCATATCAATCTGAAAGGGATCATAAGGAACAAGAGCTCCCCCAAAAAACGTAACACCTGCAAGAAAGAGCGCTAGGATGGTCCCTATAGTCATATTAGGATTACGGATCAGTTGAGAGGTTTTCACAAATGCTGGTTCCATTACCCTACCTCCTTTCCTTGCTTTATTTGTGGGTTAATCATTAAGTACATGACATCAACAACAAGATTTGATATCACAACTAAAAATCCGACTATAATAATGTAGCCTTGAATCACAGGATAATCACGCTGCATCACGGCATTTACAATCAACTCCCCCATTCCTGGCCAGGAAAAGAGAATCTCAATGACCGTTATTCCTCCAAGCAGACTGCCAATGCTTAATCCAAACATTGTGACTAGAGGAATGAGACTGCCTCTAAGAGCATGAAAAAGTAGGATCCGCCCTTTCCGTAACCCTCTTGCTTTTGCCGCTTCAATATACGAGCTCTGCAATGTAGCAATAAGCCTTTCTCGTAATAACCGAATATACATTGGCGCCATAGCAATTCCTAGTGTAACAGATGGCAAAACAAAATGAGCCAATGTCCCTGTTCCCATAACAGGTAAAAGGTTAAATTTTAAAGAAAAAACATAAATCAACAACAACCCTAGCCAAAAGCTTGGAATAGAAGCTCCCAGCATGGCTATCCATCTACTCACAAAATCCGGCCAGCGACCTTCATAAACAGCTCCTAGCACTCCTAACGGAACTGAAATGATAAAGAGAACGACCATACCTCCAATCGATAAAGCAACAGTCGCTGGCAATTTGCTCATAATCATCTCAATTACTGGCCTTTTAGCAATGATCGATTCTCCTAAATCAAATTGAGCAATATTCCAAAGCCATTGACCGTATTGAACTAAAATCGGTTGATCAAAGCCATATTCTTTCATTAATCTCTCTTCTTCCATGGTTGTTGATATCACATCGTCTACTTTTAGGATCGCTCTAATTGGATCACCCGGTGTGATTTTCATCAATAAAAAAGTCACCAAAGAGAGCACTAAGATCATGATGATTAATTGGACGAATCTTGAACCGATAATCGACAAAACCCTCATCTTTTCTTCACCTGCCATATTCTCATAAACTAACAAGAAAAGTGAAAGTGTCCTTAAAAAGGCACTTTCACTTTTCCACTATTCTACATCGATTGTATTTGTAATTAGGTAATACTCCTCAGAGCCTGGGCTCCAGTTTTTAACACGTTCATTAACTCCCACAATTATGTGAGGATATAAAATAAATGATTGTGGAACTTCTTCCTGAATGATTTCAACCGCCTGCTTTTGCAAGGCAACTCGTTCATCAAAGTTTGCTATTATATTTAACCGTTGTGTTAATTCATTTAGTTCTGGAATATTAATTTGCCCTGGATTCAAAGACCCCTCTGGTAAGTAGGCAACATTTAAGAAATATCCACCGTCTCCCCTAGGAGCTGTTAGCATCGAGTACGTCGCTAGGTCCCATTCATCTTGTTGATCCCATAAATAACTATCAATATTTTCAACTGTTACAATATTAATCTCTATTCCAATATTTGCCGCTTCCGCTTGCAAGTATTGCGCCATTAAAGGTAGTTCAGGTCTTCCTTGAAATGTTGCCAATGTTAATGTAAGAGACTCTCCATCTTTTTCTAATTTCCCATTTTCATTTTTCTCATATCCAGCCTGTTTCAATAAAGCTTCTGCTTGAGTTGGATCGTAACTTTCTGGCTCTTCATTACTCGCGAATGCAAAATCAGGGTTGAACGGTCCATTTGCAGCTGTTGCATGTCCATTCATGATTTCACTTACTGCGACGTCACGGTTTATAAGTAGATCGATCGCTTTTCGAACGTGTACGTCTTGTAAGGCAGGTTTTGCTGCATTATACAGAATGAAATGAGCTCGCAAACTCGACACCGACTCAACACGAAGGTTATCATTAGCTTCAACTGGATCTAACGTCTCAGGAGGCAAATGATAGGCTATGTCAGCTTCACCTGATTGAAGAGCAAGAGCACGAACATTTCCGTCAGAATTATACTTGATTGTCACTTCATCTAAATTTGCCGCTCCATCCCAGTAATTATCATATCTTTCAAGCTTAATTTCTGTTTCAGACGTAAAATCAACTACTTGGAATGGACCTGTCGCTATCGGTTGTTCACTAATGTTTTCTGCATCAACCTTGATAATAGAAGCATTTGTATGTACCAATTCTGAGACAAATGCCGGGTACTCTTCAGTGGTAGTAAACATAATCTCCTGTCCGCTTGCTTCCATTGTTTCAATTTTTAGATTGGATGCAAGTGCGTCGTTGACTTCCATCAGACGCTCAAACGAAGCTTTTACCGCTTCTGCATTAACTGCGGTTCCATCATGGAATGTGACTCCCTCTCTAATTGTAAACGTCCATGTTCTATCATCGGTTTGTTCCCAAGATTCTGCTACCCATGGCTTGATGTCTAAATCTTTATCTACTTTCACTAACGTCTCTGCAATTCCTGCACGTACACCCATCCAGTCTTGATGTGGATCTATTGTTGTAGATGCAAAGCTAAACAATAGCGTTACTGACTTATCCCCTGCTTCAGAAGAAATTTCACTTTCCCCTTGCGAACTAGTATCCTCCCCTGAGTTATTACACCCCGTAACAAAAGCAAGAATCATAGCAAAAACGAGATACATCATTAATTGTTTTTGAAACATTACTCCACTCCCTTTTTTTAACCACATTTACATATAATAACACAAATCGTAACGATTATTATTTCCACTCACTTAATTTACTTCAAGCAATAACTGAATGTCAATCATAAATCGTAACCATTATGAAATATTTTCTAGTTTAAGTTAGATTCTATTAATGGTTTTTTCATAGATCAGCAAAAAAGTTGTCCCAAAGGTTTATTGACCTTTTAGGACAACTTCAAACAATGATTAGCCGTACGGAATTTCTTCTTTTCCTCTTTAAGTCACTTTGGAAACATATTTGCTTGAGCTGGGATATCTTCATTTCACCAAAAAATTCTTTCCGCCTTCTTTATAAATCAGCTGTAAATTGTCTAAGGTTTTTCATAATATTATTCTTCCAGACTATTATTTGTGATGTTACAATAGAATCTTATTATCAATTTAGAAAGAGTGACAGCTTATGGCAGAATCAAACAAGCATCAATTTTTTATTGCGACAGGTTGCCTTATTTTATTTATTTTTATATCTATTCTTTCCTATCGTAACCAATTGGTCCTTTTTGATCAAACGATTATTTCGTGGGTAACAGAAGGTGCATCCCCATTAATAATCTTAATCATGGAAGGGATTACGAAAATCGGTTCAGGCGAGGTCATTTTAGTTACATCTTTCGCTATTGGTTTATATTTATTAGTTAGAAAGATGTGGGGATATGCTTTATTTTTATTTACAGTTACATTTGGTGGTATCGCATTAAACTTCCTTCTTAAAATCCTGTTTCAACGGGAAAGACCCGGCGAGATGAGTGTAATTGAGGTATTCGGTTACTCGTTAGAAATTGCCTCCTATAGCTTTCCTAGCGGTCATACTATGAGAAGTTTTACTTTCTTTTCATTCTTAATCTATATTTGTGTTCATATTATTAGAGATTCGTTCACAAAGGTTTCGCTTACCCTTCTTTTCATTTCAATGATTGTTTTGGTTAGTTTAAGCAGAGTGATTGTAGGAGCACACTTTCCATCAGATATTCTTGCAGCGGGAACGATATCCATTGCGTGGTTCTATTTTTGTTTACTATTTCTTCGCTTTTTGTTAAAAGGCAGAATATCCTACACGTAAAGTATTAAATACCTAGGATAAGTAATGTGAAAATTCCAAACACCTTAAAGGCGCCAAAAATGGCGCCTTTACTTATGAACTAATGATCGATAGTCAATACAGCATTTCATACAGCCATTCCAAGAAAATACTTTTCTTTGCTTATGTATACAAGATACACAGAGCAACCGTTCACAATAAGGACATTCCTTTCCATTAGACTGTACTTGATCATTAGATCCGCAATCTGCACAACGTGATACCGCCATATTAACCTCCTCCTCTATACAAGAATATGGAAGAGTATAAGTACTTAGACCTGTAAGTATAGCTATATTATTTAAAATTAAGATTCGCTTACCTTTAAAAGAAAAAATACAAAGAAAAGCTTTTACCTTTCCTGTGTATATCAACAAATTTACCATAAAAAAGCTAGCTATAGATGAGGCTACTGAAAAAGTCACTTTTAGTCAATTCGAGGAGGCCATTGAAAAAGGTCAAAACCGTACCTTTTTCAGTGGCCTCTCTATAAATCAGCCTATTCATCCATACTTGCCCAAAATCTATTTGCCATATCAACGACATCGCTGCTTCCGCGACCTTCAACCATTAAGGTGACAAGAAAATCACGATTGTTAACATCTATACTTGTATACCAACCAATTTCGTCACCCTCCGTACCTTGAGTGTCTTTAATCTCTGCAGTTCCTGTTTTTCCAGCAAGCGTACGAGAATGTCCCGCGCTTCCTCTGTATGCTGTCCCATTTGGCTCATTTACTACTGCAATGAGTGTTTCTAATACCATTTCTGCTGTACTTGGTTCGATAACATGTTCTTTCCATGGGTTAGACTCACTTTCCATAAAAAGTATCGGTTGAACAATGGTCCCCTCATTTACGAACATTGTATATAAACTACTTAAATGGACAGGGTTCATTTGCACTTCTCCTTGTCCATAACCCGTATCAGCTAAAAGGATTTCATCATCAAGACCTTCGTTAGCGATCTTTGAATCATTCAGTGGATATTCAAATGTAAACTCCTCTGAAAAACCAAGTTTTTCAGCCCAAGCTATCATTCGTTCTGCCCCAATTTCTAAAGATTTTTGCGCAAAATATATGTTATCGGAGTACTTCATTGCCGTTTTCAAATCAACGTCTGTTACACTTGGGTTAACGCGGGTTACACGATAGTTCCCCCAACTGCTATCAGCTCTCCATCTTTCACCCTCTATGTGAACGACTTCATTTGGATCAAGTTCGTCTTCCTCCACTCCAATTGCAGCTGTAATCGGTTTAAATACAGACCCTGGTGAGAATGTACGATTGAAACGGATCAGATTCACATTCCGCTCATCTTCAATCCAAGCTGTACGTTCAGGTGATCTCGTTTTTAAATAAACTTGATTCGGATCAAATACAGGTCGACTAACAAGTGCAGTTACCTCGCCTGAAACTGGATCCATGACAACACCGGCCCCTGCTTCGTCACCTATGGCATCATATAATTTTTGTTGTATATTCACATCAATCGTTAAATTTAAATCTTTACCGTCTTTTGGCTCCTGATTCATAAGAACATTCCGTATCTCGCCATTAGCATCAACGACTCGAACTTCAAAACCAACTTCACCACGGAGTTGTTCTTCATATGCTTTTTCTAAACCAAATCGACCAATATGTTTTCCAGCTCCGTAACCAGGCCAATCCTCACGCTCCAAGTCTTCTGCATTTACCTCTCTAAGGTCCCCTGTCAAGTGAGCAGTCAAATTTGCGTAAGGGTATTCACGTCCAGGTCTAGTATCCACAACAACTCCAGGAATGTCAGCTTCACCAATTTCATGAATACGTTCATCATTAAATGGAACATACATGATCGGTGCGAGCCAATCTGGATTCGTATCCTTATAAACTACAGCGAGTTCTTCCACTTCTTCCGCTTCTAGACCAAGAATATTAGCAAGTTGTTTTACTTCACCTTCTAAGTCTTCTATTTTCTCGTATTGAAAACCAATTCGACGATATTGCCCATTAATGGCAAGATGCTCTCCATTTCGATCAAAAATTTGTCCACGATTTTCTGGAGTTATTGTTTGGTAGACGATTTCATCATCGATCGATTCAAAGCTTTCAAAAAGGTGATGAGGTTGCCAGCTTACAAACCAATCATCAACCTCTTCTCCCTCTTCATTTGTTTGCAACTCTCTAACTACTTGTACTTCTGAATCATATGTAATTGGACCAACTAGTGTATCTAGTTCTACAGTAACTGGATATGTAAGGTCACTAACTTCATCCCAATCAATCTCTTCTTCCTCAAAGTCTCTTGATTCGTAACTTAGTTCAATACTTGAAACTTCCATCTGCTCATGAACTTCAGCATATTTTTCAGCTAACGTTACACTCCCGTTTGAGATTTCCTCTTGAGAAGCTAATGTGAGAAACTCGGCTATTTCATCATATTGCTGATTTTCCCAAGCATGAATATACCCCTCAACTACATCTTCAGGATTTGGGTCATCTGTAGAACACCCAATTAATAAGAGTATACTAACTAATATTACAACAACATACTTCTGAAACTTTATTTTCATTTGTACCCCCCACATTTATGTTAATCTATTCTTATTTTAATAGTTTTAATATCCATTTGCTACCATTTAAAACTATTTCAATCGGAGTTTCTTTTTAAACAAAGAAAAAGAGATACAAGTTACCGCCATGTATCTCTTAAATATCAATATTTAAATATGGTTGAGATGACCTCATCTAACGACATACTACTATCGATTTCAAATGTACCTGGACGTAATGAATTGGCAAGTCCACGACTTTCTACTTCATTAAAGAAAGCCATTGAATTATCAATAATATCTGCACGAACAAGAGCATTTCCTACATCAATACTCGTCATTCCTGATGAAACAGTTAGGATCAACTTCGTACGATATTCAACCGCCTCGTTCTCTTCCTCTGTTTCTTCATCACTTTGATCAACAGCTACAATTGCTTCTGCTTCTTCATAAGCTTGTGCCGCAACATATTCAAGTTGCTCTTGCCATTCTTCTTCTGTATAGATGAAATACCCTTCAGCTGCTAATGTGGTTTTCATTTCATCTATTGACATCTTCTCTTCTGCTTGTGTTTGGACTACATCACTTGATCCCCAAAAATAAACTGCTCCGCAAACGCTTGCTGCAATAAGCATCCCTCCAGCAAAGCTCCGTAATGAGTTAGCTGTCATTGGCTACTTTTCTCCTTTCCTCTTTCTCTTCTAGGTAAGGAGTAAGCAAGAGTCTTACTTCGTTTTCAGTCAACTCTGTTTCTGTAGCAATCCCTTCCAATGAATACCCGCGCTTATGTAGGTCTAGTACTTCACGCATTAAGATTCTTTGTTTAGGAGAAACAGTTTGTTTCCCTTTCTCATTTGCAGAAATTTCAGCATCAAGCTCAAAATCACGCATTTTTTTCTGTAACTGATACACTTCTTCCATTATTGAAATAGAGAATTGTTCCAATTCTTGTTGTGCTGCTTTTTGAGATTGCCTAGTTTTAGAAAACGACAAAATGAGCAACAAAATGGCTACACCAAACAATATGGCTAACGCCCATTCCATCATAATAGAATCCTCCCTTATATGAATCTATTTTCTCTCAAGTTCTTATTATACAATGATTATGTCTAAATTTCGATTCAAAACAAGAAAATACGACAAAGGTTAGATGTTTGTAACAAAAATGACATAATCCCAGGATAAGATCATAACTAAATGCCTAGTAATTGAACGATAGATCTATGATTCGACTACATATCAAAAAAACCATGCCTCAAACTGTGAGACACGGTGGATGTTCTAAGAACCTAAAATATTTTGTATAAACATACGAACGACGTCGGCTCCTCCTATGATGGACCCTAACGTGCTACCTAAGTTTGCCAACACAACAACAAGTAAAATTCGAGTTACAGAGTTGCTCCAAAAACCTTTCACTGTAAACACATCATCTGATAAATTTTCAAAATCCCCCACTTTTGGTTTTCGAATATACGCTTCGACAAAACCCGCAAACCATCCCGCTGCAAGAAGAGGATACAACGAAGTAATTGGCGCTACGATAAATGCTGTAATGACCGTCAAAGGGTGTCCAAAAGCGATAGCTGCTCCAATTGCAGCGAAAAAACCATTCCAAAGCACCCAACTCATCGTTAAATTGACGCCAACAGCAGGGTTAGCATAGAAGGTATAGCCAATAATCCCTAAAATAAGGAGCGGGATGAACCACGCAATTAATTTAGGAGCGACAGACTTCGGTGGTCGCTTAGATAAAGCGTCTAAATCATGATCACTTTTAATTTCTTCTTTAATGCCAGGAACATGGGCAGCACCTAAAACAGCAACAATTTTATTCCCAGGTGCTTCTTTAATCTTTTGGGCTAAATATTGGTCCCGTTCATCAATTAATGGTTTCTTTAATTTAGGAAAGGCAATTGTAAATTCATGAAGCATGGAATTGAGCATATCTTTTGATTTCATCTTTTCCATTTCTTCTTCTGAAATTTCATCTTTGCTAAAGACACTATAAATAATTTCCATCATTAACTTTGCTCTTCCCCATAATCCCACACCATGCCAAATTCTTGCAAATGTAATTTGGATATTGCGATCAGCAAGGACGAGGGTAGCACCTGTTTCTTCTGCAGAATCAATCCCTTGAATCATTTCTTGACCAGGCTTAATCCCAAATTGTTTGGCCATTCTCTTCTGAAATGAACCTATAATTAAGTTCATTAGAAGGAGGGTAGCTTTCTTTTCTTTAATAACCTTAAAGATATCCATGTCTTTCCATTTATTAGCATCCTTTATGGACTGATATCTTTGATCATCTAACTCCACACAAACCGTGTCAGGTTTTTCTGATTCAATTACTTGTTTTACTTGTTCTGCACTTTGCTTTGATACATGTGCCGTACCAATAAGAATTAACTCTTTGCCTGATATATGTAATCTTGTTATGTTTTGTTCCGACATAAATTACCTTCCTTTATGTATTCTCTCTAAGTATATATGTCTTTTGCATAGTTTCCATTTTAACACTTTTTATTGTATTGTAGGAAAAAATTAATCTTTTTTATTTTGCTAAGGCTGTAATGAGACTGAACTCAAAACAATTTGGTCGGAATAATAGTGTTTTATTGTAAAAAGTCATTAAATCTGCAAAAATAAAATAATTGATAACTTATTTATTAAAATAAAAACTTGTAGGTGACAATATGATCGAAGTTAAAAAATCCGAACTTAGCGATGGTGAATTTAATCGAGGGGTCTTTGCTACTAAAGATATAAAGAAAGGTGAGCTTATTCATACAGCCCCAGTCGTCCCTTATCCAAATGAACAGCACATTTTAATTGAACATACGGTTCTTTCCGATTATGTCTATGAATATGGAATTAACCACGGGGCAATTGTTTTAGGGTATGGAATGCTCTTTAATCATTCCTACACTCCAAATGCAACTTATGATATTAATTTTGAAGACCATACATTTGACTACTTTGCTTATACGGATATAAAAGCAGGTGATGAGATCTTAATTAATTATAATGGCGATGTAAATGATAAAGAACCGCTTTGGTTTAACAAAGAACAGGATACAGAAAAAGAAGATTAGGGGAAAAAAACTTTTTAAAATATAACAAAATGAGTCTGCCTGAGGTACCTATCCCTCAAGCAGACTCATTCTTAATTATTCCTTATCTGTTTCTATTTCACGGTTCTTCTTTCTTCTAAATAACCCTTTCCACCAATTTGTAAAGTTGTCCGTGTAAATGTACATAACTGGTACAAGGAGCAGTGTAATAAATGTCGAGAATGATAAACCAAATACGATAACAGTCGCCATCGGCGCTTGAAGTTCTGCACCTTCACCAATTCCAATTGCAAGTGGTACCATGGCAAGAACCGTTGTAAGCATCGTCATAAGAATAGGACGTAACCTTGTAGGTCCTGCTTCTAATATGGCTTCTTCTCTCTCGAGTCCACGTTCTCTTAGCTTATTAATGTAATCTACTAAAACAATGGCATTATTTACAACAATCCCCGCAAGCATAATGACCCCAATAAAGGCAGGTGCACTTAGAGGTCTGCCCGTTAAGACGAAACCAAGTATAATACCGATAAATGTAGCAGGGAGACTGAACATTACAATAAATGGATACAACACTTTTTCAAACTGGAACGCCATAACCGCGTAGACTAAAAAGATAGCAAGAGCTAATGCAAGAGTGAGATCAAAGAATGCGTCAAGCATCATTTCATAATCTCCACCTGTTTGATAATCATACCCTTCAGGGAATATATATTGGTCAAGCTCTGCTTCTATCTCTGACATAACACTACCTAAATCTCGATCCATAATATCAGCTGTTATTGATACACCCCTCGTTTGATCTTGACGATTGATCGCGATTGGCCCCTCAGCTTGTATAAATTCCGCTACATCGGATAAAAAAATCATATCACCTGTTGGAGTTAAGATAGGAAGGTTTTGAATTTGGTTATAATTCTCTCTGTATTCGATCGGCAAAATAACCGAAATATCGATCTCCTGTCCTTCTGTTCGCATCTGTGTTGCAACAACCCCATTAACACTGTTTCTGACAGTTTGCATCACATCACTATATGATAAACCGTATTGTACAGCTACATCACGATCAACATGAATTTGCACTTCAGGTCTTGCATCCCCCATAGAATGCGTAACATTATTTGTACCAGGAACGTTGTTGATGATTTCTTGAATATCGTCAGCAACAAGTCTTAACGTATCAAAATCTTCGCCACGAATTTCAATTTCAATCGGGTTTCCACCCATACCATCACTTTCGAAGGCCATAACACTAAGATCAATATCAGGAAGAGTATCAGAAAAATCACTAAAATCTTTTATCACATCATTTGTCGTTACATTTCGTTCACTTGCTGGTACAAGACGGATGTAGAGGTCTCCACTATTTCCTCCTCCTCCCATTCCCATCATTCCCCCTCCACCAACAGAGGAATAAATGACTTCTGTAACACCTGTATCTAGTAAATACTCTTCTAGTTCGATTAACGATTCTCTTGTTTCTTCTAAAGATGTACCAGTAGGCATTTCAAAACTAGCTGTTATTTCACCCTGATCAAACGCTGGGATTAATTCTACTCCTACGAATCTTACTCCACCCAAACTAGCAATAAGTAAGATTAATGTACCAAAAACAATTGTTTTTTTGCGTCTGATTGACCACTTTAACATCTTTCGATAGAGGTTATCGACACCCTCAAAGAATCTTCCAATACCGACGCTTACCTTCCCTAACCCTTTAGGTTCTTCTACCACAGTTATCTTCGGCAACAAAAGACCGGACAGCATGGGTACAATCGTTAAAGCAACAACCAAAGAAGCAAGTAGCGTAAAACCAACCGTAAGAGCTAACGGCATAAACAGCTCTGCAGCAATTCCACCAGTAAAAACAATTGGAACAAAAACAACTAAACTTGTTAATGTTGAGGCAATTACAGCAGAAGATACTTCTGATGCCCCTTTTTTGGCAGCTTCAACACGGCTGTAGCCTCTTTCACGGTATTTATAGATGTTCTCCAAAATGACAATCGAGCTATCTACTAATAATCCAATACCTAGTGCTAATCCACCAAGAGTAATAATATTGATCGTTTGACCAGCAAAGTATAGTAATGTAAATGCTGATATTAACGCTATTGGAATCGATAAACCAATAATTAATGTACTTCTAAAACTTCTTAAGAAGACTAGTAGAACGATAATTGCCATTGATCCACCGAGAATCATATTCATAACAACACTTTGAATAGAGTCTTTGATGAACTCGGCCGAATCCATTATCTTTGTTAAGGACACACCTTGTGTTAACTCTGATTCGATCGTCTCTAATTGATCTGAAACAGCATCAGAAACATCTACTGTATTCGCATCACCTTGCTTTACAATATCAAGGCTTAAAGTAGGTTCCCCGTTGACATAAGCTAAAGAGGACACCTCACGGAACGTATCATTTACGTTTGCAACTTCAAATAACTTTATCGTACCACCTGTTTGAAGAGGTATGTTAATGTTTTCAATATCTGTTGTTGAGCGGAAATCACCAACGATACGAAGGGGCACTTCTTGCCCACCGCGCTCCACCTCACCAGCAGGAGCACTCATGCTTTCTCCACCAATAATTTGCGATAGCTGAGTTAATGTCACACCATAGTTTTGTAACATTCTCACATCAGGCTCCACAACAATCTCTCTTACTTGTGCACCCGTTAATTCAATTTGACCGACTCCAGGTATTCGTTCAAGCCGCGGGATAATGCTATCTTCTGCAATATGCGTGAGACTCGTTAAATCCATTTCCCCCGAGATCCCAATCTGCATAATTGGCATTTGATTCGGATCAAAGCGCATGACACTTGGATCGCCGGCTCCTTCCGGTAGCCCTTGTCGTACCATATCAATCCTATCTCGCAAATCTAACATGACCGTATCCAAATCCGTATTAAAATCATACATTAATAGAATGAGAGATTGATTTTGGGCAGAAATTGACTGCATCGTGTCTAAACCTTCAGTAGCACTCAACGCACCTTCGAGAGGTCGAGTAACTAAATTCTCAACTTCTTGAGGCGCAGCACCGTTATACGGTGTCATGACAACAGCAATTGGCAAGTCCATATCTGGCATTAAATCTACCTTTAACCCAGATAATGAAACTCCTCCTAAAATCATCATCACAAGAGCAATGATGATAACACCAACTGGTCGCTTGACAGATTCATTAATCAGTTTCAACTACAGTACCTCCGTTTTAATTACCTTTAGTAGAAGATCCTTCAACATTTTCGATAGGTTCTTCACTTAACTCTTCTTCATCATCTTGACCTTCTTGTTCCACTTCTTCATCGTGTTGTTCTTCAAATGACGGATTAATATCGTTACGAATATTGATCAGTGCACCATCATATAACTGGTGACTACCTCTTATAACAACGTATTCTCCTTCTTGTAAACCACTTTCAATCCCAAACCATTCTGCCGTTTCACCATTAATTGAAATGTCGCGCCTTTCTACACTTGTACCATCTGTAGTTACATACACGAATGTTTCATTATTCTGTTCAATGACGGCATTTACAGGTGCAACAACTTGTTCATTATCTCCACCAGTTTCGATCAACACTTCTGCAAGCATACCTACACGAAGATTGTCGTCTGGATTCGCAAGTTCAATCTCAACAGGATAAGAACGGGATTGTTCAGAAGGAAGCAAACTTATATAGTTGATCTTGCCTTCATACGTCTGATTGAATGACCTAATATGAACTACTACTTCTTGTCCTTCCTTTAAATTAGGAAGCTGAGATTCGTTGACATTTACTTCAATGACTGGTGAATCCATTTGTACTAATTGTAAAAGCGGTGCTTGAGGTGATGCCATTTCTCCTAAGCTGACATCAAGGCCTGTAACTTGACCTGTCATTGGCGCCTTTACAACAGCATGTGTTTTTTGTTGCTCTGCTATATCAACAGAAATTTCAGCTTGTTTTACAGAGGCTTCAGCTGCTTTAATTTGATCGGTTGCCTTTGCTTGTTCTAATCCCATCTCAGCTTGTCTCACAGCAGCTTTTGCTTGTTGTTTATCTTGTTCAGTCGGCATACTCCCACCTAGTAAACTAGCAAAAACGGCCTGAAACTCTTCAGGCACTTCAGAAAGATCAACATCCGACGAATCTTCAGCATTTGAAATCATATTGTACGTATTCTTTGCTTGTTCTACCTGCATTTCTGCTTGTTTGACACTTTGATCTCTCATGTTTTTGGCATTAGTTAGACTCGCTTGAGCAGCTTCTAATCCTGCACGTGCTTGAGCAATATTTAAATTTGCATCTGTTGCATCTAACTCAAAAAGGGTGTCTCCACGTTGTACCGTATCACCATTTTTGACGTGTACCGCCTTTACTTCTCCAGTTAACATTGGTAAAACAGCCATGTGTGACTCAGCCATTACATGACCTGATAAATTAAAATCATTAGAAAGGGTTCCTTTTGTTATCTGTTCTATTTCAACTGGATGTATTGGTGCTTGCTCTTCATCTGCTGATACACTATTTTCAGTCGTCTGCGAGCTACACCCAGCTAACATAACAGTCATTAACATTAATGCTGCCCAAAAGATTCTCTTACTTACCATGCATTTGCCCTCCAATTAATTAAAATCGTTATAACTAAGCCTTTAGAATAAGCCTTTTCACCATTAATAAATGATCCAAGTACCATTCTATCATTAATAAATGAACTGAATATGAACTAATTTATGAACTTACATGTTATATAAGACTCTCTAATGATTGATCGTATCAATCTATTATGAACTGAACATGAACTATAAATAATTTCGTTTATCTGACTGATAAGCTGTCAAGGCTAAGGATGATATCACTTTTGATCATAGCATGGAGAAGTTGGAGGGATTTATGGTTTCTTTTCGCGGGGACGCACATAAATTTTATTTGAAAATAAAAAAGAAGTATCAAAAAGGCTTTAAACCTGAGGAATCAAAAGAGCTTCGAGAATTAAAGGAAATAAGACATTTTTACCAAAAGATTGAAACTCGAACACTAGGAAATATTCATTATTGGATTTTAAAAGAAAAAAGTGGTTCTGGATTAATTCCGATTTTAGTAACCGCTATACCTTGGGTGCTCTTTATATTCGGGAATCAGGTACAAGAGTTTTTTAAGAACGATGATGGATACCTATGGTTACTATTTGTCTTTATTTATTTAACAGCCGTTACAATTAGTGTTAGTATTCACTTCCGAGAACGATCGTGGGCAACCGTACACTCACGGATTATAGAGGATATTATTGAAGAACGAGAACAGGAACAAAAGCGTTCCAATACCAATTATTGAAAATTTTTTTATTTGTAAAAAGATTCCTATAAGGTCAATTAACCCTATAGGAATCTGATTAAATAAGTCTAATGCCTGATTTACATCTTCCCATACATCTTCCCACGCTTCTAGCCCTACTGATAAACGAAGAAGTTAATTGGAGATACCCATTCGCAATCTTCCTTCAACTGGGACAGCAGCAAGCAGCTTGCATTGTTTCGAAAGAAGAAGAAACTTTAACTTGTTTTAAAAAAAACAATTCTTAATTGAGATTGGTAGAATTGATGTAATCTGCTAAAATAAGTGTTTAATATAATAGATGACTGTACTTTAAAAAGGTAATTACACCTTTTTAAGTGGCTTCAGGTAGACAAGGGGGTTTTTTACTTGTATAGAGGAAAAGCTTATTGTGAAGCAAATATTTACTTATACGCTCCAGAAAACGCATGTAATGAGACTCTTACGAAGCACAAGAGTGTTATAAAAAATTATTGTAGCAACACCGTTAAAGTAACTGAAATTCGTATTAAAGAATCAGGGTTCGACAAAAAAACAAAAGAATATTTTATATCGCTTTCCGTCATGTCAGAAGTGCTCGTCAAATATGATCCTGTCATTACTCATCTAAATGATTATAGAGTGAATGCTTGTAGAGAATTTAGAAAACAGTTTCCAACCGCTGGAGCTATCATGGCGCACTACATTGATACGTATAGTCCTTTTCGATTAGATGGATTTAAAAATCGAGCATAATTCACTTGCCTTTCAATAGTCATGATTGTTAATTTTAAAATTAAGTTAATTTCCTTTAATAAAAGGCAATGTCACTGAATATAATTTTGTGAAATTACTTACCAGGGGGGATATCTTAATGGTACATTGGAAAATTACAGCCACCTTAAGAAATGGTGATTATGTACTTCAATATGGATCTTCCGAATCTGAAGAAAAGGCTTATGAAGAAATGAAGCAAGAAGAGTTATTAATAAGGCAACAATATAGCGACAATGTTAAGGAAATGGATTATTGGCTATAAATATGGCTCTCCAGCATTGGAGATTTAAATGCTGGAGATTCTACGTAGTGTACATTTATTAACCAGCTAAGCTCTCAGTATTCTTTTTGAATAGACTCGTATTAGTAAAGAAGATGCAAAATCATATTATAATTCCAATGAGTCCAATTATGCTCCCAAATGCTCCACCGACTAATAACGACCGTGCCTTTAGAAAATCAAGTAACATAATGTTCCCCCCTTTTTTCCTTTCTATCACATAATATGCTGTAAATTCATTATCATGTGTATATAGTCGTATACCTTTTTAATCAAAGGAAGTTTGATAATGTTTTTTCGGGCTTTAATAAATTAGTGAAGTTATATGTAATCGAAGTAGGATAGATGATATCAAGGAAGATTTGTAAAAAGCAATGCGCTCTAGCAATTAAATTAATTAATAATATAAAAGATTAATAGGGTTAGAAGATTAAATTATCATTAAGCCAAAGCCTCATTCGTTCTGTGATATTGAGAATCAATCATGAAATTAAGTATATCAATTTCTTCAGTTGTAAGTTGTCTATTTAACTTTTCTTCAAACTCTTCTCTTAATTCTTTTAAAGTTACCATAAAAGCGTCACTCCCTTTTAGTATCATTGGAGATTTCTTGTTACTTTGTTTCGACATACCTTGTACACCTTATTATAGTGAAAAGAGAAAATATTGCAAGCGTTTTCAATAGATGATATAGCTTTTTTTTAGTTGTCTCCATACATACGTTACACATATGAAAAAAATATAATTGAAAAACTTTAAAAACAAACAATGAAAAATAACATTAATAATAATATTCGAGCTTCCAATCCCATACAATAAACTAAGACCTGACATATTAAAGAAGACACGTTTTAAAAAATGAAGTCACCGAAAAGGCCCCCCCTCTTCAGTGCCTCGATTAAGTGTAATGGCTGCGCACATTGCATAGAGGACACTGACGTGAGAAATTCCCTTTCTGTGCCCTCTAAAAAAAACATGTCTTTTTTTCTTTTTATCAGGAATTATTCGTTAATAGCTCCTCTGAACAAAGGGGAATTATAGTTTTTTATAGAAACGTGATATACTATCTTTAAGGAGCTGATTAGTATGAAAAAATTTCAAGTCTCCGTTGAGTTTCATAGCGGACAGCAAGTTAATTTCACTACTAAGTCAGATGTGAGAAAGGATATGTACCGGCTCAAGATTAACGGTGAAGATTGTATTGTAACCGACGATAATTTTGTCTTAAACATTTCCAAAATCAAAGCCTTAAAGGTCAAGAAATTAAAACGTAATTCTGCTTAAGCATCTGTATTAAGTAAAGAAGACGCGGATCAACACATATCCGTGTCTTCTTTTATTTTAAAAGTCTAACGTCATATGAAGATGTTCATGTAATTCTTCATCTTGAATATGGACAATGACAGAGTATTGACCTGACAACCCTTCTATATTACGAAGCTCGTACACTCCATTACCGACCTCAATTAAATCTAACCATTCTCTTTGTTCGTCTTCCTCTTGCCACATTTCAAATGTCACATTCCCGGATTCATAATTGTCACCTTCCACTACAATTTGAACAACTAGTCGATTATTTTTTAACTCTGTATCTATATCGACATGATAGTGATGGTGAGAATGGTTATTATCATGCACCTGCTCATGGCTATGATCAGCCGTTATTTCTTCTTCGCCAATTTGAATTTGTTCAGTCGGCATACGATGCATTCCACGTGCTGTCACATGTGTTTGGACATGATACACTCCTGCCTCTTCAAACGTATAATCTAATGAATAAATATGCCCCTCTTGAGCATCTGCTTCTACCATAATACTTGCTTCCTTTTGGCCTTCTAGCCAAATTTCATAAATTACTTCATTTGCATCTTCAACTAAGTTATCACCATGAGTCACAATGCTGTTAAACGTAACGGCTTCACCAACTTCCGCAAATTCAGGAATCTCTAATTCCACTTCTATGGCCGTAAGTTCATCAACGATTTCAACACTTCCTTGTTCCTCTTCTGTCTGCCCACATGCAGTAAGGATTAAGAATAAAACAATTAGTGCTACACTTCCTATTGTTTTTCGCACCTTAAGTCACCTCATTTTCATATTCTCTACTAACCTATAACATTCTCACCAAGAATTTCAACGTTATACTACTAAATTCATTTTTTTTTCACCTTTTATGTAATCTATTCAAATGAAAGAGGAAATCTATTGACAGATCCCCTCTCTTCATACTAACTTGTTATTTTTTATTTAAAAGCTCTGCCTTTTGTTAAATGACAGGCAACTCCTTTCCCTATAGTACCAGGTTTGCTCATTTTATCTATATATCGTAATCCCCTTGTGCATTGTTGTTTACAAGCTAGACAGGTTGCTGATGTAACTATTTTCATCGTATATTGATATTTTTCTGCTGCTGTAATTTTCGGTGCTGCTTTTTTCTTTTTATTCTTTGTTGCCATATTCATCGCTCCGTTCTTTGTGATGCTACATAGTATGCGATCTGTACCCAAACGGCGCATCTTCTAAAAAAATAATTTCTTCGTACAGTCAATTGATCCAGGTAAACATTAAACGAAAAAGGAGCCCCAAAGTTAGCATAACGTTTTGGACTCCATTCTTATTAACATGAATTTGTAAACTTAATTGAAGGTAAGAAATAGAACTGGATTCTAGTTATTAAACTGATAAATGTTCACTCGGAATTGTCGTTTCATAATCCTTCTTATAAATATGTAACTTTACAAATACGTAAGGTGCTCCGAGTAGTCCCCATAAACCTATGCATCCATAACGTATAAAATCAAAAACTAACATTTCAGGAAACAACACTTTTAGCCCAACTTGAAGTGCAAATAGGCCTACAAGTCCAACCGCATAGGCAGCTGTCTTTCTCCATACCTTCTTTGAAATAATCATTCTAACTTTTTTATATTCAAATAAATATCCAATCCCTGCTCCTAACAAAAAGCCTGCATATTTCACGCCTTCTTCTTCAGGGAAAACAGCAACAATAAGTAGTGGCGTAACAATTGCTAACGTCCATTTTACTTTCTCTGATAACTTCGAGACTTTATCTTGTAATCGTATAGAAATAATTAAAAAAATAACTGCTACAATAATACCTATTACCACATCCTTTGGCCAATGAAGCCCTGTGTAGAGACGAGAAAATGAAATACACAAAATAAGAATGATCGAAAATACCCAAAATAAAGGTTTTGCTACTAAATACGCTAAATAGCCCCAAAGTGTTGTGGAACCTTGAGCATGACCACTAGGAAATGAATCATAAGGATAATGACTCCCTACCTCCGCTGATTCTATAAACAGCGAATTGATTCCATCCGTTCCGATCGGACGCTCGATAGCATAAGTAATTTTCAAGAAAGCATTAATAGTAACCGATAATAGAAAAATGTAAAATAACCTAAATCCTGCTTGTTTTGCAATACACCAATAAACCAATGGAACAATTAAAAAGTAAAACTCTTCGTTTCCAAAAAAGGTAAAAAGAGCTGCTAACGCATTAAAGAAAGGTTGTTGATGCTGGGTAATATTCATTAAAATTTCCGTCTGACTCATAAATTCCTCCATATGTATTTTTTACAACTATTAAATATTCTACTTAGTTTGATAATCTCCTTGTCGAAATCACGAATTTGCACCTCTGCAATTAAAGTCTGAAGATTTCGACCATTGTATTTTTTAGGCATATGCCCTTCCATTATCTCATATAAAACATATTCATACATTGTATCGATAAAAAGGAGGAATGCTTCATGAGTCACACTTCTACCAGCTTTGCGTTAATTGTAGTTCTGTTCATCTTATTAATTATCGTAGGGGCTACTTACATTGCGTAACTAAAGAGATATCCATTAGCATTAGTACGTTTCCAATTTAAAAAGGAGGTGTTTCAAAAAGCTTACCTTTTGAGACACCTCCTAAACTACATCGAACTTGCGAACAGGTAACATTTTAACCGTACACACAAGAAGATTAATAAGTAATTAATTAATGCCTCATCTATCGAATAAAGTCTACTTCCATTTAACAGTAGATAAATGGAAACGGCCATAAAGTGGATAAAAAAGAAAGCACCTATTATTAAATAACAGGTACTTTCTTTAGAACTTATTTAGTTAACTGTATATACGAGCTAACGAAATTATCACAGCTAATTATTTCGTCCAACCGGGTTCGTAAGTATAAATTGTTTCCCCACTATGCTGGGCATTTCCTCGAAAATCAATTGCATCCTCTTGTTTAAGTAATATTATTCGAAAAACATTAAAGTCCTCTTTCGACACTCTATACGATTTCAATTCTTGATCACGTAACTGGTTTAAAATCGATAACACTTCTTGTTGATCCATCTCTTATCATCCTCTTTATCAGCCTACTTACTAGCACTCTGTTAAAACTTTATAATTTAAATTTCATTTAGTTTTAGGTTCTGCTTCAACTGGTAAATAAATTTCAATTGTTGTACCTTTATTTTGTAAACTTGATATCTCCAATTTGCCGCTATGCGAATTAATAATTTTTAATGCTGTCATTCTGGAAAGACGGACCAAACACTCTTCCCAATTATTTTTTCCCTGTCTTGCTGTAGAATTCTAGAAGCAGCTTTATTAATATATGTAAAGTTCCCGTTTAGATCGATAGCATAAAATGGATCCGTAATTCGGTCTAAGATTTCATTCTCCGTTTCTGATATGTTCATCTTAATACCCCACCAAATTTATAATTAGTAGTTAAAAGCTTTTATAAAATGACATACTGTCCTTTCAATTAGTTTAAGCATATCATTTTCTAAAAAATAAGGAAACTAACTATCGACAAAGAGATTTTCTTGTAAAAACAGACCAGTTAGTTAAGCCAATGAAAAGTCCCTTATTTATTGGCTTTACTAACTGGTCTGCCCTTATTTATTTAATTTTTCCAGTGCTTCGTTCGCTGTCATGTATTCCAACCCTAAATCAGAAGCCACGGCAGCATACGTAACTGCTCCAGCTGCTGTATTTAGCCCTAACAATAATGCATGATTCTCTGTAAGAGCGAGATGCACTCCTTTATTAGCAATTTGAAGTGCATAAGGAATTGTCACATTTGTTAACGCAATAGTTGACGTTCGCGGAACAGCACCGGGCATATTAGCTACTGCATAATGAACAACATCATGTTTCGTGTAGGTTGGCTCATCATGTGTCGTAATTCGGTCAACAGTTTCAATAATACCACCTTGGTCAATCGCTACATCAACAACTACAGATCCAGGTTTCATTGATTTAATCATTTCTTCTGTAACAAGTTTAGGAGCCTTCGCACCTGGTATGAGTACTGCACCAATCACTAAGTCAGAATCAGCAACGGCTTCAGCGATATTTAAAGGATTGGACATAAGTGTTTGTATGTCGGTTCCGTATAAATCATCTAACTGACGTAAACGGTCTGGGCTTAAATCCATAATTGTCACATCTGCCCCTAGACCCATAGCAATTTTCGCTGCATTTGTCCCAACAACTCCACCACCAATAACTGTTACTTTTCCACGTTTCACCCCAGGAACACCAGATAAAAGAATTCCCATCCCGCCTTTTGGCTTTTCAAGGAATTGGGCCCCTATTTGAGCGGCCATACGACCAGCTACTTCACTCATCGGTGTAAGAAGTGGTAATGTTCTTCCTACTTGAACCGTTTCATAAGCTATCGCAGTAACTTCTTTCGTAACTAACGCTTTAGCTAGCTCAGGTTCTGCTGCAAGATGTAAATACGTGAATAAAATTAAGCCTTTACGAAAATATCCATATTCCGTCGGAAGTGGCTCTTTGACTTTCATGATCATATCAACTTTTTCCCAGATCGCTACTGGATCGGCTTCGATTTCAGCACCCGCTTGAACATACACAGCGTCTTCAAACCCACTCCCTAATCCTGCATCCTTTTCAATGATTACTTCATGACCAGCTTGAACGAGTGTCATAACACTTGCTGGAGTCATCGCAACACGGTTCTCATTGTTTTTAATTTCCTTTGGTACTCCAATCAGCATTATAGGTCCTCCTTTTACATTTCTCTATTACTGTTAGTATAGACACTTTTACAGTCAATGACATTGTTCACATCGCAAAACATACATTGCACCATTTGTGAACACTCACTAATCAATAACCTTTTTTTACCATTTCATTATATGTATAATACTATTTTCATCATAAACATTGATAGGATGGCAATCGTCAGTAAAAAGCTATACAATCTTAACTTACTTATTTCATCTTCTACTTTTTTATCCTTCTCCAGACTCTCTAGAATAATCCGAACTGCTTTTGCTGTCATCCCCAAAAGTGCGCTTAATGCTAACCAAATTAACACAACAATGAAAAACCACACTGTTAACCACTGTGTCGTCATAAGAAATCCAGAAACAACGGCAATAACTACACCACCATGAGCAAGCCAAATGATTCGTTTGTATATTTTCAACAAAAGAGTAAACCTGCCAGACTCGTCCAATAAGCTACCCTTAATTAGAAAAGGAAAAGGAATTAAGACAAAGAACAAAACTGACACAAGCATATGAAATGCATAGCTTATTAAATAAATCATTATTTTCATCACCTCGATTACTTATCTTACCAAACGTTTTTCAAATTTGGAATCACACACTCAATTCGAAGGCAATAAAAAAGAAAAATCGTCTTTTTCATTGCCCTCTTCTATTCGCAGGTTCTTATTTTTTATGGTAGGATAAGTATGATAAAAAGTTGAGGTGAAAAACGATGCCTACTTGGTTTATGTGGTTTATTATCTTATGGACAATCTTTTTAATAACAGTAATGTTTATTGGTGGGTATTTTATGTTTCGGAAATTTCTTAAAAGGCTGCCAAAGGAAGATGGTAAATCCATTTTAGATTGGCAGGATTATTATATCGAAAAAACATTACATCTTTGGAATGATGAGCAACGAGATTTATTAAATGACTTAGTCGAACCTGTCCCAGAATTATTTAGAGATGTAGCTAAAGGAAAAATTGCAGGAAAGATCGGGGAGCTTGCGTTACAAGATAATCTTAATTACCTTCCACAAGATTATATTATTAGAGGGTATATACTTGCTACACCGAAACGCGACCATAAATTTCTTATGAAAAAACTGCGAGAGAAAAACATCGATATGAAACCATATAAAGATCTTTTAGAAACGTCTTAATAATCATAGGGTCTTATAAGAGTTCTATACGTTATTTTTTCTTCAGGTTGATGTGTTTATTAGTCCTCTAAATTAATTACCAGATTTTTGTCTGTTCTACATTGGATAATATAAATTGCTATTTGGCAAGCTAGAAATTAGATACGCAAACATTTTTCAAATGACAATAAATATTAAAGGTGATGAAGCATGAGCCAATCAAAAAGACAAGCTGAACGACAATTTAGAGCACGTAAAGAGGCACAGAATCCTCATGGGAAAATTAAGTCATTAAAACGACTCGCAAAAGAAGATGTGAAAGATTGAGGCTGCCCTAAAAGTCCGGAACAGAGTTGGGGGTGTTTCAAAAGTCATAAACAGACCTTTTGAAACACCCCTTTTAAATGCCAACAAAAGTAGACGTGCTCCTTTTTGGACATGTGGATAGTCAACACTAAACTAGACAACTTTTTTAAGGTGTCCAAGTTTGTATTCAATCGGGCTCAAATAGCCCAGTGTTCCATGGATTCGTTTGTAATTAAACCAGTGAATATACCTGT